>JAGQVX010000009.1 GCA_020437755.1 Flavobacteriales bacterium | reverse complement strand
TCAGTCAACTCAATCATCATAACGCTTAGCTCTACATCCGATAAACTCTCAAATCGGAAATCAATCATGCAGTCATTGTCTACCATTTTGTACCACAGACCATATGATTGCAATATGTCTTCATCGCACAAATCAATCGATCCGGGCGGGAGGCAACAGGTATTGCCATAGACGGGCTCAAAGAAGGTCAGCATTTCAGCATTGTCCAAATCAATATTCACAGGTAGCGTGCCGCAAGTTTGGCAAGTAGCGGACAAGGTGTATTCAAACTCAAGATTGTTTGAATCCATGGAATTTACAAGCAAGAAATACTCATGATTTTCTTGTGTGAGAAAGGAGATTAGATGTGAGCTTTCGATATCAGGCACTGCTTCTACCCAAGTAGCACATTCCAAAGCATTGCACCCTTCGGTAGATTCAAAAAGAGTCAATCCTCGACTGGTCTCCCAGCCAGTGTCTTCAAATTGGAAGATTACCTGTGAACCATTTCCCTGAAAGACGAACCAGTTGCCTGGATTCTGTACATTCCAAAAACAGGTGCCCTCATAGTTGAATTCAGTCTGCTGTGCGCCAATCGTGGAGAAAGTAATTGTATTACCACATTCGAGAGGCTGAGCCTCTGAGCAAATGTCGTTTTGCGCATAAGCAGACAGCGATACCATAAGAACAATTGCGCTACAAATCGAGCAGTACAGAGAACTGGTCATGGAATTTAATGTTAAATATTCGATAATGTGCGTAGCAGTAACCCATGCGGGCAATGCCCTCGTACTAATGTACTTAAATTATCTGAAGTTCAACGGGTTGTAAACGACTGGTGATCACCTTGAGCGAATATTGCAAGGCGATTCAATACCGAATATGTCAGTCCTAAGAAACGAATCAGCCGGTTATTGTAAAGTACTACACAGACAATAAAAGGGTGGTGAAGTGTTATAGCTCTAAGAGGTGAAGAATCACTTTTCAACGGCATCCTGAAGGATGTAATTCATCTGATACACATCATCAGCATTCAATGCCAACTTGCCTTGGAAAGTAAGCCGTTCGTCGGTTTTATACTTGCGCGACTTAGACTTAAACCGAAGGTCAATTACTGATTCAGGACCAGCGCCCCCACAGAAGAAGCAATTTGCATATGGATATCGCGATAAAACGTAGAAATCCTCATCATAATCCACAGGAATCACATATCCGGTGATAAACACCTCCTTGCCTTCCATATCCAATACGCCCTGTCCAAATGTGGGTTTCCAGTAATAGGCATCCAACTCTTCAATGTACACGTCCTTGAACTCAACGTCAGCAAGCGTACGCCATGTAAGTTCTACGGGGGCAAAAGGGAAAAACGCCATGCTCACCTCTTCCCGGATAACGGACTGCGTGGTGGCCTCATTTGGTTTATTGCTGAGAAGATCGGTATTGGTATTGAGCGGAGT
This sequence comes from Flavobacteriales bacterium, assembly GCA_020437755.1. Classification (GTDB taxonomy): domain Bacteria; phylum Bacteroidota; class Bacteroidia; order Flavobacteriales_D; family Sanyastnellaceae; genus JADFAK01. The sequence goes on along the minus strand of JAGQVX010000009.1, from coordinate 44,672 downwards.
TTCGTGCTTACAAACAGACGAAATGTTCATTCCTGATATAATAATCACCACCAGGGTCCACCAAAATATACGCTTGCTCTTAACCATCTGCCAATGTTTTTGAAATGTCAATATTTACCGCCTCCACGGCCGGCAATAATGAGGCCAAACTCCCAACAAAGATAGTGATAAGTAACATCAACCATTCCATGGGAATCGGACCCATGTCATTCAACGTGTAGTGGAAGTTTTCCTCCATCTGATGTGACATGATGATCAGTCCAATTCTGCTGAATACAAAACCAATGATGAATCCCAATAAAGAGAGAATCATACCTTCCTGGAGAATCAAAACGAATACCTTCAAACGTGATCCCCCCATTGTCCTAATCAGAGCCAGCTCATACTTTCGTTCCTTCAAGCTATTGAAAAGGGAAATAAACACTGACACAAAGGAAATCACTACGATGATCAGCGCAATAACCCCCAAGGCCTGCATTCCCAATCCGAAGTTTTCGTTCAGACGATTAATTTCAATTGCAGGAAGTGCAATGGTCATGTTGGTGTCCTTGATTGTGTTCGGAATGGTCACCATGGCCAGGGGATTCTTCTTCTTCAACAGCACGGCGGTGTATTCTTTTTCATCGTCCGGAATGCTGTCTCCTTCCTCCGTGTGCACGTCCCAAATGGATTGTATGGGTGTCAGGATCAAGTGATCAACAACCGACTGAGATTCACTATAGATGCCTACTACATGGAACTCACGGTTGGTGTGAACATCTGTAGCATCTTCCAGACCATGAGCACTGTAGAATGTGTCACCTATTTTCAATCCGGATTCTTTTGCGACTCCCGCACCAAGAACAGCATCGAATGGTCTCTCATATAGTTTTCCTTCCGCCAGTTGTACATTGTAGTGCTCGGCATATTTGTGTGGTGCCCCCACAATTCGGTACTTCTCATAATTGTCACCATACGCCAGTGGAATTGCGTCAGCAATGTAGGGGTGCTTCATTACGCGCTGGGCTTCTTTCATGTTGATGTTTCCTGTTGGAGCATCAACCTGATACACCGCTGACAGTATCATTTGCAGTGGACTTCCCTTCGCCCCAAGAACCATGTCGATGTCCTTAATGTTGCGGTCAAATTGATCTTGTAATTGGTTTTCCATGACCAACATGAGGGAAATGAGACCTACCCCAAAGGCAAGCAACATCAAACTCAGTGTGGTATTGAGTGGCTTTCGAATGATATTGGCCCAGCTAATGGTAAACAGGTTCATAGCACTACGCTTTTTGCAAATTCATCCTTCAACCGTTGATCGTGCGTCACAATAATCAATGATGCCCCGGTGAGTTCGGCTTGTTCCTTTAACAAGTGAATCACCCCGCGCGCATTGGAGTCATCCAAAGCTGAAGTAGGTTCATCGGCGAGGATTAACTTGGGATCATTGATCAGCGCCCGTGCGATGGCCACGCGCTGCTGCTCGCCTACACTCAGTTGTGATGTAAACGAATTGGCTTTGTGAGCCAGGTTCAGCCTCCCCAAAATATCCTTCGCCTTGCTACGATCGATTTTTCGTCCGGTAAGGAATTGAGGCATAATGAGATTGTCCTCCACACGCAAGGAGTCGATGAAGTGAGCTGTCTGAAAAATAATCCCAATGTGCTCCCCACGGAATTTGTCCATTTTGGCCGAACTCAAATCCATCATCGACGAGCCGGCGATCTCCAATTTTCCCCCTGTGGGTCGCAGCAGTCCGGCTAGAAGGTGCAACAGTGTGGTTTTTCCGGTTCCGCTCTGTCCCAACAAAAGCATTTGCTCTCGTTCATTACACGTGAAATCGGGAAATTGGAAGGGCTTGCCTTCCGGATATGAAAACTGAATACCCTGACTGATGAGCATGCGTCAAATTGAGACGTCGAAGGTACAGCATACCAATCGGCTACACAAAGAGCGGGTGTTAATTTGTGTGAGTTCAAACCTCAATTCCACGTACCTTTGTCCCATGAAATTTCAAGCTCGACTCAATAGATATCTCATCGGTGTTGTCATCGGTTTGGTGCTGGTAGCAATGTTTTTCGGTGGCCGTGATTGGTTATCGTGGTTGCCTGGCCCACAAGTGAAACGCCAATTGACCGAAGCTTTTCAAAACCCTACATCTGAGATGCAGAAGGAGCTGGATTGTTCCGGCTTTACTGCAGAAATAATCCAGTCGATATTGAAGGACGGTGATGTTGATTTCCGACGTTCCGACACCCGCTCTGAGCCTCGAAAGTACTGGCTTGGCTTTGAAACTGAGGAAGGAGAACACCTCGAAATGCAGTTCCGCATTGTGGGTGAAACTGCTGAAATTATGGATTGGTCTCCGAAAAAGGCATGCGCCAAATAGGGAATTACCTCACCGTGAATTTTTGAGTCGTAACTTGTGAATTGCCGTCGTAAACTACCCGAATAATGTAAGCTCCGGGCGCCATGTTGCTAACGTCAAACCGAGCTGTTCGAACCAGATTGGGTTGATCGTATTGCAAAACCACCCGCCCCGATTGATCCCATACCGTGATCTCATTGATGTCGTCATCCTCACCGAGGTCGAGCACCATTTGGCCTTGTGCCGGATTGGGAAAAATATGCACTTCACCGTCCTTTTGCGGTAACCCCTCATCAGGATTCCAAGACAACTTGTAAACAGCTATACTCGTGCACAAATACACCTCATTTTTATTATCCTCGCCAAACCCAAAACTGTTCTCCCCCCAGGGCACAAATCCTCCCTGGACGACGATTTCAAACGGTTGAGCCGACCAGGAATCGCCTTCGCCCGACATGATCCAAAACTTGATGTCATAAAACCCACAGAAGTCGCCAACTATGAGGTATCCCTGCAAATAAGGGAGATTGCTGCCACGATAAACCACACCACCCACGGTAGCACACAAACCGTTGGAATGGTGATAGTCAAAGATTGGAAGTGTAGTTTCATTGTTCGGATCGCAATCTTCAACGGGTTCATAGCAATGAGATCCTTCCATTAACCGCCACCCCATATTGAGCCCTCCAACGCCGGCCGGGATACGCGAGATTTCTTCCCAGTCCACCTCACCCACATCTCCCACAAATAAATCGCCGGTCTCATGGTCGATGGAAAAGCGCCACGGATTTCGAAATCCATATGCCCAGATCTCATCCCAGGCTGAAGTGTCGCCCACAAAAGGATTGTCCTCAGGAACAGTGTAAGGCGCCAGTCCGTGCGTTTCAATCCTCAGGATCTTTCCCAGAAAGGTTTTGAGATTCTGTCCGTTGCCAAATTCCCCATGATTGTCACCGTTACTGCCTCCACCGGTTGCGCCGGTTCCCGTTGAACCGCCGTCTCCACAGGATAGATACAAATAGCCGTCATTCCCATAAGCGAGTTGTCCGCCGTTGTGGCCGTCCTGCGGATCGTCACCTTCGTCGAATTCCATCAATTCGTACCACTGAGTTGGATCAATAACATCCGGATTATCTTCGGATCGCTTAAAAGCCATCAGCCGCTGTTCCACTTCTTGTCCAGTGCCATCGGGTCGCACGCCATTGTACATGGCGTAACAAATACCGTTTTCAGTAAAATCGGGATCGAAGATAAACCCGTTTAATCCTTGTTCCGATCCGGTACCGAAGTGAATAATGTCCATCCCCCCGGCACCTAGATTCAGAAAGGGTATTGGGTTCAACTGGCCGTTCTCGTAAATCCACACATTGCCATCGTGACAAGCGATGTACAGCCGGTTGTCGGTGGTGTCAGAACTTGCCGACAATACCTGGATGGGCTTATTAATGTAGAACAAACGGTCAGCTACTACACGCTCTGGTTGAGCCGCCGTTGACGTGGCAATAATGACCAAAAAAAGAAGTATCAATCCTCTCATATCGTTTCTAATCGGAGCAGTGATTTATTTACTTTGCAAATGTATTGAGTGAATGCCAACCATTTGAAAAAGATTCATGTTTACATATCAATCCTGCTTTTCATAGGAGTTCAAGGGGTGTTTATGAATTTCACATTGCCGGGTGAAGCAAAGTGTCGCGTTTCGCGCGGTGCTGAACTACTTTCTACCGACGCAGGTGAGTACTTTGTTGGTAGTGGGCAGTGTGTACTTTGTCATAGTACCGATAGCACCGGACAAACCATGGTCGATGCTGACGGTAACGATGTGTCCATGGTCAACAACTGGATGGGAACCATGATGGCCAATAGTGCGCGCGATCCTTTTTGGCGGGCTAAAGTGAGTCATGAAGTTCACGTAAATCCACAGTTGCAGGAGGAAATCGAAACTACTTGCACGCGTTGTCACGCCCCTCAAGGGCATTATGAAATGTCCCTGACTACAGGGGAGGCATTTACGCTAGCACACCTGGATACATCCGGATTAGCCAAAGATGGAGTGGCCTGTATGGCATGTCATCGTATGGAAGAAGATGCGCTGGGATTGCGATTTGTCGGACAAATGCAGTATTCGGAGGATGACGTCGCCTACGGCCCTTTTAGCGATCCATGGAGTGGACCTATGGCTGGTCTCACCGGAATATCTCCAACGAAAGGGGATCACATCCGAAAATCAGAGCTATGCGCTTCTTGCCATTCCCTGTTCACGGAAACGATAGACCTCGATGGGAATCCCACGGGCAATACCTTTTTCGAACAATCTACCTATCACGAATGGCTCAATTCAGTGTATGCTGAGAATCAGACAGAATGCCAGGCTTGCCACATGCCGCAGGTGGAAGGAGGTGCAATTGCGGCAAGTCAGCCCGATTGGCTCTTTGAACAACAACCTTTTGGCCGGCATGATCTGCTTGGAGGGAATGAGTTTATGCTCCGACTGATGGCGGGATATACAGCCGAAATTGATGCTGCCGCAACGCCTGAACAATTCCTCCGAACTGCCGAACGTACACGAGATCAATTGCAGCAAGCCAGTGTGGAGATGACTTGGGAACATGATTCTACCATTACCGATACAGCTTACTTTTCCGTTGAATTACAGAACCTTACCGGACATAAGTTTCCCTCAGGGTACCCGAGTAGAATTGCCTGGATTGAATTCCTGGTGACCACGGAGAGCGGGGATACGTTGATGTTTTCAGGCGCTCGAAATGCAGATGGTGATATTCACGGTCGCGATAGCGATTGGGAACGACACCATAATGAGATTCAGTCAAATGAAGAAGTCCAGATTTATGAGATGGTCATGAGCGATGTAGAAGGAAACCCAACCACGGTGCTGGAACGAGCGCTGGAGCCTTTGAAAGATAACCGGATTCCTCCTATTGGATTCACTACCAACCATTCGGCTTATGACACAGCCATAGTTGCCGGATTTGCCACTTCAGATGGGGACTTTAATAAACGAGCCGGTCAAGAGGGTACAGGGGCAGATATCGTCCATTATCATGTAGGTTTGAATGGATATTCGGGTTTGCTAAACGTTCGTGCGCGGGTGCTGTATCAGTCATTACCCGTTCGCTGGATGGATGAGATGTTCAGCGCCTCAACCGATGAAATCCTCGCGTTCAAAGACATGTATTTCAATACCGATAACACTCCGGTAGAGGTTCAATACATTGAAAATTGGGTGTATTCTTCAGTTGTGGAACTTGAAGAGAATGAGTTGGTTTTATTCCCGAATCCTACTATCGACGGTAAGTTATACATCCGCAATAACACCAGTTCGGCAATTGAACACATAGCAGTCTTTGACGCTTCAGGGCGCATACATATGGATCAATATCCGGAAGATCAAAACATTATACAGTTGCCCGTGGAAGATGGGTTGTACTACGTAGTCCTTCGAACCAATATCGGTAACGTCACGGTCAAAGTACTCAAAGTTTCCTTGTAAAAATGCCAGGCCAGTTTGTGGTCGTTTGGGGTCAAAATCGCCTGAATTGCAGTCAATCAGACACTCAACAAATGGCGTGATTCAGACTACGCTTTTGATTTTCTTCGCTTTCGCTCCTTGAGTATCAGGCCCAATTCCCGTCCGGTTTGTCCTTTCACAGAGGTGTTCTCTTCTGCTCGGCGAATAAGGTATGGAATGACATCCCGTATAGGTCCGTAGGGTACGTATTTGGCAACATTGTATCCGGCATTCGCCAAATTGAAAGAGATGTGGTCGCTCATGCCAAACAATTGCGCGAAATATACACGCTTGTCGCTTGGGGCAATGCCATACTGAGCCATCAATTCAGTGAGGTAGTGCGAGGAAACCTCGTTGTGGGTACCTGAACAAACGGCCATTCGGTCCAAATGCTCAATGCAAAATTTTTGGGCGAGGTCGTAGTCTTGATCAGTGCTGGCTTTGTCGGGTTGGATAGGCGAGGGGTATCCTTTTTCACGTGCTCGATCGCGTTCTTTTTCCATGTAGGCGCCGCGCACCAATTTTACCGCAAGGTGGTATCCCTTCTGAGAAGCTTCCTGAAACGCCTTTTCCAAGAAAGCCAACCGATCATGGCGATACATCTGAAGCGTGTTGTAAATCAACGGCCGCTCAGTGTTGTACATCTCCATCATCTCTGTTACCATGGCGTCTATGGCATCCTGAATCCAGCTTTCCTCTGCATCAATGAAGAGGGGAGTTCCCGTTTCATAGGCCATCTGGCAAATTTCATTTACCCTGCTCTTCACACGCTGGTACTCGGAAATCTCGGCATCCGTCAAAGGGGCATTCGCATTCACTTTTTCGAGCAAAGCGAATCGTGCCAATCCGGTGACTTTAAAAACGCAAAATGGAATATTATCGTTGCTGTGAGCCACGCGAAGCGTTTCAAGGGTCTCCTTCTTAGATCGTTCAAACTCCTTTTCGCTTTCTTTCCCCTCTACACTGAAATCCAGAATAGTGCCAATGTGATGATTGTCGAGCACCTTCGTAGTTTCGGCACATTCCGAAATCGTTTCCCCGCCACAGAAATGCTCAAACACATTGTTGCGCAACGCCCAGCCAATAGGTATGCGCAGCGTAAGCGCGATCTTTACCATCACCTTGCCAACAACTACCATCCACGGCTTACTAATGAGCTTGAACAGCAGCCATGCCCTCGTGAGGGCCGCATCATTCTTACTGGCAAAAGCGACTTCTGTGTTATCGAAACTAACCATCTTCCACGATTATTGCGTGCAAATATAGCGCAAAGAAGTAGCCGAAAAGTAGGTATATTTGTTGCTTTTCGTCAACCTTTTAATCTGCTCGGATCATGTCACAAACCAGCCCCACTCAATACATTTCACAACATAAAGAACGGTTCCTGAACGAATTGTTCGAACTGCTTCGCGTGCCCAGCATCAGCGCCGATTCGGCCTATAATGCCGACGTTAGGAAAACAGCCGAAATGGTTGCCCAAAGCTTGCGCGATGCCGGTGCTGATTCGGCAGAATTGTGTGAAACCAGTGGTCATCCTATTGTATTCGGACAAAAGATCATTGATCCCTCAAAGCCCACGGTTCTTGTATATGGTCATTATGATGTTCAACCACCGGATCCTATGGATTTGTGGAATTCGCCACCTTTTGAACCGGTGATTCAAAAAACAGAAATTCATCCGGAAGGTGCCATTTTTGCCAGGGGTGCATGTGATGACAAAGGGCAGTTCTTTATGCATGTAAAGGCTCTTGAAGCCATGGTTAAAACCGATTCCCTTCCTTGCAACGTGAAGTTTATTATTGAGGGCGAAGAGGAAGTAGGTTCTGTACATTTAGATGGCTTCCTCGAAGCCAATAAAGACCGACTGGCCGCTGATGTGGTTTTGGTTTCCGATACCGGAATCATCTCCAACGATGTACCTTCCATTACTGTAGGTTTGCGAGGTCTGAGCTATGTAGAAGTAGAAGTAACGGGACCCAACCGCGACCTCCACTCGGGATTGTACGGCGGAGCGGTACCCAATCCCATCAATATTTTGTGTGAGATGATTGCTTCGTTGAAAGATGAAAATCAGCACATTACAGTCGATGGTTTTTACGACGATGTTATGGAGCTCAGTGATGCCGAGCGCGCGGAACTGGCAAAGGCTCCTTTTAATTTGGATCACTTCAAGAAGTCCATCGCCATTTCGGCGGAAGAAGGTGAAAAGGGATATACCGTACCCGAGCGTGTTTCGATTCGTCCTACATTGGATGTTAACGGCATTTGGGGTGGCTACACCGGTGAAGGTGCTAAGACGGTGATCGCTTCTAAGGCATTCGCCAAAATAAGTATGCGTTTGGTGCCCGGACAGAAATCAGACAAAATTGCTGAACTTTTTAAGGCACACTTTACCAAAATTGCCCCTGCTTCTGTCAAAGTGAATGTCAAATTGATGCATGGCGGAGAAGGATACGTTACCCCTTCTGATTTTCCGGGGTACATCGCTGCTTCGAAAGCTATGGAGGCTTCATTCGGAAAGAAGCCCGTCCCTGTACGTAGTGGTGGTAGTATTCCAATTTGCGCTTCGTTCGAAGGCATTCTGGGGTTGAAAACAGTTTTAATGGGATTTGGCCTGGATAGCGATGCCATCCACTCGCCCAATGAGCACTACGGTTTGTTCAATTATTACAAGGGTATCGAAACCATTCCTCACTTCTTCGCACACTTTGCCGAGCTCGCGAAGTAGGTGGCATGGCATTTGGTGACTGCGGATGTATTAATCCATTGCACTTATGAGAAGTTGGAAGCAGATAATCGTGGTACTTTTCCTGGCTGTTGGACTGGTATCGTGTTCGTTTTATGATGATGTTGAATTGGTCTCAGTCCAGGATGTTGAGGTCCTGGAGTTTTCTCAAGACATCATTCATGCCCATGTTGATCTTGAACTGAAAAATCCCAATTGGTACAATGTGAAAGTGATCGACTCTGAACTGGAGTTGTTTTTGAACGGGAAGCGCATGGGTAAAGTTCGATTGGGAGAAAAGGTCACGATCCCTCGCAATTCGACATCTATTCAACGTGTTCACATTCTTTCGGATGTAAAGGAATTTGAAAGCAATTTTCTACAAAATGTGCTGACTCTTCTATTCAATAAATCTACCAAAATGGAAATCAAAGGCTGGATAGAGGGAAGGGGTTTTGTAGTTAAAAAACGGGTGCCTATTCTTATCGAAGAAGATATCAATCCTCGTGATTTCGGACTTTAGGAATTTCACGATTAGTTTGTTCAAGTTAACTCAAAGCCGGTTGTTTGTAGTGATCTCGGAAGTTTGATCGGGTTATTTGGCTTATTAATCCTCAAATAAATGAAGCGTTGAGCAGATGACAGGTCCAGATTGTGTCAGAATAATGTTCGCCAGACTTGAAATTCTTGGGTTAAACCTTTTTCCAAATCTGATCAAATAACCCGTGCAACTGCGCCTTGCCTCGGTAAGCGATTCCCGTAGACCGACACCTGGTTCTGAGTTCTTCTTTAGGTCCCTCAAAGTACCGCCCCGCCTGGATATGCGTGAGCTCTGCATAACGCCTGTCCAATTCTTCAATGACAATTCCCACATCATGCTCGGTGGCATATAAGTCATCTTCAGAAATTCCTTTGCAGGTTATGAACGGCAAGCCACACATCAGGTATTCTCCTACTTTGATAGGAGAGCGAAATCGCTGGCTCGGCAATGGCGGAATAGCTGAAAGTCCCATGTCACTGGCACTTAACCATGACGCAACTTCAGAAGGCGACCTGGCCTCGGTGATATAATAGTCACTGGATTCAATTCCCTCAGCTTCAAACCATTGTTGGATGTCTCTATGGTCGGAAGGCGAAAGAATGAGCATGTACCACTTCGGATCTAAATCCAACAAAGCCTTGAAAAACTGGGCCACTTCCCGATCGTAATAAATCCCACCGAATTTTCCCGCGTACACAAGAACATTGCGTTGGTCCACACCCAACTCCTCCCGTATTCGTTTGCGTGCCGCAGGGTCAAACGAAAAGATGTCCTCATCAGCACAGGAAGGTGCCCGATAAACCTCTGCAGTTGTTTTGCCTTCCAATTCCTTCACCATGTGGCGGGTGCCGGTAAGGATGTACTTGCTATGTTCAGCAGCTTCATCTTCTAGTGATTTTAGGATCTTGAATTTCCAGCCTTCACGATCCCAAATGCCAAAGTCAGCCATAAACTCACTATGCGGCTCGAAGGAATATGCCATCATATCAATCTTCAACAAACGACTCAACTTCACCGTTATGGCGGCCGAGGTGTTTCCCATGCTGATAATGAGGTCAATATGATGCCGCCATTTGAGTCGGGCTGTGAGCCAGAGCGCAGCCAGGAAGTCGTAAATTTTCTTGAGCAGTATTAAACTCCCCGAATGATAATCGAGTGGATTCCAAAAAATTCCTTCTTGCTCAAGCTGCGTCCTGATGCGCCGCTTGTCGGATTTCGATAGCTGATATTTCTCCTGCTCAAATGTGATCAAATCGAGCGTGTAATGCCAGTGATTGCTTGTCAACGGACGGATATACTGGAAAATAAGGTTCTGAAATAGGGGATCAGCATAGCTGTTATAGATCATCGCTAAAAACCGCTTCGGAGTTGAGGTGAAATACCCCGATTCTCCATACAATCGTGCATACCCCGCTCGGGCAATATCCATGGATCGCTCACGTGTGGCAAGGGATCGAATTCGTTCACCTAGCGATTCCCGATTCTCCACCAGATTATTCAACTGATCCAACCCGGATTCCGGGTTGATCCAATCCGATAAAACCACTCCAATACCTTCGCGCTCTATAAGTTCTGAATCATCAGATATATGGGGAGGGATAACCACCGGTAAGCCCATTGCCCAATACTCCCCATCCTTGATCGAGGTGCAATAGCGTTTCGATGGAACGGGTTTTACTGGATTGATAGCAAAATCGGCACAGGCCAAATAACGCGGCACTTCATGGTGCAATGCAAGCCTGATTACAAGATCATTCGGGTCGAAACCGGCCTCCCGAGCCAGCGCAATCACTTCGTCTTCGGGCGCGTCGGTGAGCAAAAGAACACGAAACCGGCTGCCCCAATATTTGGCGCATGCCGCAAAAAAGCTAAAGATTTCTTCCCGCATGTAAATTCCACCCAGCTTCCCGGCATACACGCATACCACCTTTCCTTCGAACCCCAATTCGCGCCGCAACTGAGCTGCCTCGTATGCCCCCGGATGGAAAGATGTGGTGTCCACGCAGGCAGGCTTGAGAATAAACCTGCGCGGACAATGGCCGTATTTCTCCAGTGCATAATCCCGCATTCCCTGGGTGGTAGCGAGCACGGCTGTGGTGTGCTTGGCCAGGAGTTTTTCGAAATGGAACAACAACCGATAGGCGAGTGAACTTGAACGCCACGAACCATTTTCTACCATGCTTTCTGCGTGTGGTTCATAGCTGTCCACCACCAAAGGCAACCGGGTAAGGCGCGACAACATATATGCAATGGCTCCTACCGGACTCCCAAAGGCGTGTAAAACCTTGATATGTTGCGATTTGCACACTTTTCTGAGATGCACGATGTGTCCAGCCCACGAAGCCATAGCTCCCATGCCAAATCGGCGGTATCCAAATGTGATCAGCTCAATACCCTCCCGTTGCAATTGATCCCGCGTTTGTTGTAATACGGAAGGTTCCAGGCGTAAATGGTCCTTTTCCACAGTGACTAAAAAAATCCGCACTTCCGGATTGATTTCACGCATGAGGCGCAAATAGGGCAACGTTGCCGCTTGAACGAGCGGTTCCCGAAAGCTCCAGTATGTGAGTACGAGGATGTTCATACGCGCAGTCCTTTGGTCCATACCCGCATAGCTGAGGCAATTCTACCCTGCTTTGCATAGCTCTTCCACATGATATCGGTTGCTTTTTGACGAAAAATGGGTCCGTCCTGATCTCCCAGCATGTGGGCAACCATTGAATAACCGCGTTCTAGTCCGGGAAGGTCTGCCATGGCACTTGTATGGCCCGATCGGTATTCCAGAATTACGTCTGTTACGGCTCCATATTGGCAATGGGCGCAATTCTGCAAATAGAAAAGCAAATCTTCGACATGCGTCAAACGGGTATCAAATCGATGCTGGATGCAATTTCGTTTCACCATCCACGTGGGACCAAAAAAGCAGCGCCCGTCCAATTGAAGGAGTGAATCTTTGGGTATTCCATTGAAATTTGGGCTCCAGGTGCGTAGTGTGTTTTCCGAGCCATTGGTAAAAACCCGAACACTCCCATCAATGCAATCCAGTTGTGCGTTGGTAGTGGCAAGGGCAATTCGAGAGGACAAACTTTCAGGAGTCAGACGGTCATCGGCATCGAGAAATACAATCCAATCGCCTTGTGCGGCATCGAGGCCTGCATTGCGCGCAAAGCTTACGCCTTTTCGCATTTCCTGAAGTAGATGAATGCGCGCATCCGTGTATGTTGCCAGGGCTTCCATACTGCCATCGGTACTGCCATTGTCCACCACAATCCATTCCCAATCGGAAAGGGTTTGTTGCAACACCGATTCCGCACAAGAAACGAGGTAGGGCCGGGCATTGAAGACCGGTGTAATGATGCTAACCTTTGGTGATACGCTCATGAATCAGATCTGCAATTTCGCGAATTCGAACGTGATAAGTCCGGGCGTCGGCAAATGCCTTTCGCTCCGCTGCATGTTGCCCGTAGTCTTCTTTCCCTGCCGCCATTTCCTGCAAAAGCTGAATATACGTGTCATTGTCAGAGGTTTGGCGTACCAGTCCCGACCCTGAATAGGCTTGAATTGGTGTGCTCAAAACAGGACGTCCGGTAGAGAGGTATTCAAGAATTTTGTGGCTGTTTGCTGTGTCTTCAGGATACGTCTTTGTGTCATAAAACAAGAGCAACACCGCGAGGTTTTGTAATCGATCCAGAAGTTCATTCCGAGGCACCGGACCGTGCAAAACCACATTTGGCGCATGCCTGAGCATCTCAATAAATACGTGATCCTCACCCCGTAGTTTACCAATGTTGCTGTTTCCGGTAGCTCCGAAGAAATGAAATTCGATTTCGCTACACTCAACAATCAATCGCTCAACCAATTGGCGATCAATGAACTTCAGTAAGAGATTGCCACTGTAGGCAGCCGTCCCGAGTTGTATTTGGCCTTGTGCCTCCACTTTTTCAGGAGCAAATCCATGTTCAATGAGATGACTGTTGGCATTAAACCGATTAAGTCGCTTCACAATTCCGGGCGTCACCCCCAGTGCAATATCGGCGCTACCTGCATGCTCCGCGGTATGAAAATCCATGGCCTGGTCCATGATGTGGGCAATTTTTAGGCATTCGCCAAATGCGGTTAAATCGTAGAATCGCGAATTGTCAAAACTCCACACCGCGTCAAATACGCATCCGCAAATGCTCGACAACTTTCGCGCTTCCCATAACTGGATGACCTTGCGCAGGGGCGACGGAAAGAAACGTATTCCTCGCAAGCCGGTATAATTGACCACAACCAGATTGGGGAGCTCGGCAATTGGAACCTGAGTCAGCAAACGACCCGATTGAGGAGGATTGAGGAAGAAAACCCGATTGCCCAGGCGTGCGAGTTCTATGGCGTAATGATGCTTGGAAAGAAAGTGCTCGCCCCATGCTTCGGGGCTGATAATCAATATATTCTTCCGGGTCAGCTCCATTTACACTTGATTGATGAAGTCGAAATAGTCCTTGCCCACAACGCGTTTGCTGTATTTGGCTCGAGCATCACGGGCAATGCGTTCACGATCCCAGGTACGGTCGAGCATCTGAGCCAGTTTGTCGGTCCAACGGTGATCCCTACAAACCATACCATTGTGCTCGGTGATATGCTCAGGAAGGGCTCCTGCGCGCGAAACCAGAACCGGACAACCGCAACACAGCGCTTCTGCAGTGACAACGGAGAATGTTTCATATCCCGAAGGCATTAGAAAAGCTCTGGCCCCTCGCATCAAATCGGCAATCTCACCAGGGTTCAAAGTGCCTTCCCAAATAATAGCCTCATGTGGATATTGGACCTTTAACTCTTTTAGCATGGGACCCTCACCAAAGACCCGCAGCCGGTAACCAGGATGCTGCTCTCGATAGGCAAGAAATGCTTCAATGGCCAATTGCGGCTTCTTTGGATCCTTCCAAAAACTCCCCATTACAATGTAGTTCGATTGTTCCACAGCGGACGAAAAGTGAAACGCATCATCCACAACATTCGGAATGACACAGGAGCGATTGGGATGTCCGCAAAAGTCGATAATGTCCCGATTCAACTGACTGGAAACGGCAATGATGGGAATGTTGTGATCAAATATTTGCTTGATTCGCGCTGGGGGTTCCTTCGTATGAAAGTTAAAATGGTAGTAGCTCCAGTGCTCCGTGATCAACATGCGCTCGGGAAGTAAATGCCGAAACCGTTTGAAGTGGATCAGCATTGGATAGGCGATATGAAAATTCACGACGTCAAATTGCTTGCGCGCGTCCAGCTTTTTCAATTGCCTGCGCAGGACGAGAAAATTGAGAATTTCAATTACCTTCCAGGGCAATCGTCGATATCCTCTGATGATATGTCGGCTGCTTTCCGTTTTAAAACGTTCCTTTTCCATACCATATCCATGCACCTGAACATGTAAAACATAGTTTGATGCAAACGGTGAAAGCGCTTCCACATGGCGCTTTATCCACGGCGCAAGGTGAGGCTTTTGTGGAGTAGGATACCATGGGGTGATATGTAAGATACGTTCTTGGGGCACTGCGCCCAAAGGTAATCAACCTGTTAAAGCAATAAGCAACCACTCATTGAATTGAGCCGCGGTCCAAACCTTTATGCACCACAGTTGGAACGCGTTTCCTATTTTTGGTTCAAACCCAATCGAACCATGCGAATCATAACATTCCTTGCCGCTGTTTTTTGTCTGTTTCAGGCCAATGCTCAAGTAGATATGAACCTGTTCAAAGATATGCGCATGCGGCATATCGGACCGGCAACAATGAGTGGACGCGTCACATCAATAGACGCCGTGATATCCGACCCCAATGTTATCTACGTGGGCACCGCGTCTGGCGGCTTGTGGAAAAGCGAAAGTGGAGGAATGACCTGGACTCCAGTGTTTGACGATCAGCCGCTGATGTCGATAGGAGCGGTTGCCATTGATCAGAGCAATCCGAGCGTGGTTTGGGCCGGAACAGGGGAAGGGAACCCCAGGAATTCGCACACTTCAGGAGCCGGGATATACCGTTCACTAGACGCAGGAAATTCCTGGGAATTCATGGGGTTGGAAGAAACCCGTGTGATTCACCGAGTTATTGTGGATCCTCGTGATTCCAAAACAGTGTATGTCGCAGCCATGGGTTCACCATGGGGCCCAAATGCGGAGCGAGGAGTATATCGAACCCGCGACGGAGGAAAGACCTGGCAGAATATCCTGTTTGTTGACAATGGAACCGGTTGTGCCGATTTGGTCATGGATCCAAGTAATCCCAATAAACTTTTCGCTGCCATGTGGGAGTACGAGCGCAAACCCTGGACTTTCAACTCAGGGGGTAAAGGAAGCGGACTGTATGTCTCGCACGACGGGGGTGATACCTGGCAAGAGCGCACCGATGATGATGGTCTTCCTGAAGGTGATTTGGGGCGCATTGGACTCGCGGTGGCAGCCAGCAATCCCAAAATTGTGTATGCACTGGTGGAAGCAAAAGAAACCGCCTTGTATAAAAGTAGCGACGGTGGATTCAACTGGCATAAAATTGGTTCTGAAAATGTCGGGAACCGTCCCTTCTATTACGCCGATATCTTCGTGAATCCCAAGGATGAAAAGGAGGTTTGGAGCCTGTGGTCCATGGTAAGTCGCT
The DNA here is from genome assembly GCA_020437755.1 of Flavobacteriales bacterium. Classification (GTDB taxonomy): domain Bacteria; phylum Bacteroidota; class Bacteroidia; order Flavobacteriales_D; family Sanyastnellaceae; genus JADFAK01. The sequence goes on along the minus strand of JAGQVX010000009.1, from coordinate 28,892 downwards.
CTGATGATGGAGGGAAGTCATTCGATGTAGTGATTCCGTACAGCGGTGTTCACCCCGATCACCATGCCTTCTGGATACATCCGGATGACCCATCGCTCATGATGGATGGGAATGATGGTGGATTCAACATCTCACGTGATGGAGGAACTACCTGGGAATACATTACCAATTTGCCGCTCGGTCAGTTTTACCACATCAATTATGATATGGACATTCCATATCACGTTTACGGGGGTATGCAGGATAATGGAAGCTGGCAGGGTCCGGCCTATGTTTGGACCTACGACGGCATTCGAAACGAAGACTGGAAAGAAATATCGTTTGGAGATGGATTCGATGTGGTACCCTTTGATGGACACGGGGAACGAGCATTCTCCATGTGGCAAGGGGGGAATGTGACCGATACCGATATCAAAACCGGCGATTCACGGTATATCCGTCCGGTTCACCCCGACGGAGACAAACTACGGTTTAACTGGAATGCCGCAATAGCCCAAATTCCCGGAGAACCTTGTGGATTGCTTTTTGGAAGCCAGTATGTGCACCGTACTTCGGATTGTGGTGCTTCGTGGGAAATTATTTCTCCAGATTTGACTACCAATGACACCCTGAAACTCAAACAAGCAGAAAGCGGTGGATTAACCCGTGATGTGACAGATGCTGAGAATCACTGCACCATATTATGCATAGCGCCCTCTACCCTTGAGAAGGAGGTAATTTGGGTGGGTACCGACGATGGAAACGTTCAGGTAACTCAGGATGGGGGAGACTCATGGCACAACGTAACACCCAACATCAAAGGCGTGCCTGCCTTTGCATGGGTTCCACAAATCGAAGTTTCTACCCATCATCCGGGTGAGGCTTTCGTTGTGATGAACAATTACCGGCAGAACGATCGTGGGGTATATGTGTATCACACCAAAGACTACGGAAAAAAGTGGCTGCCTATTGCCAACAGCCAACAGGTCAATGGCCACGCTCTGTGCTTTGTTCAGGATCCCGTTGCTGAGAATTTGCTGTTCCTTGGCACGGAACACGGGCTCTATATGAGTTTTGACTATGGCAGAAACTGGAATGCATGGAAGCATAACTATCCCGCCGTTGCTACCATCGATATGAAGATTCATCCCAGAGAAGATGATTTGATCATTGGTACATTTGGTCGTGCTGCCTATATTCTCGATGATATCAGTCCCTTGCGCCAACAAGCGATGGGAACCTACGCTCAATCCGACACACTCAAAATAATATCCATTCCCGATGCCTATACCGTTTCCTATGCGCGTCCAAATGGAGTCCGCTTTCCGGCCGATCACCACTGGAGCGGTGAGAACCGGTCTTCTCAGGCGCGAATCAGCTATCATGCGCGCTTTGAAGCGAAGGAAAGCCGGGATAAAAATGAGAAGATCAAGATCTATGTCCGAAACGAAGCCGGGGATACACTTCGCCATTTTAGCACGCGCCCAGATTCCACAGGGGTGAATTTAGTGACCTGGAACCTACGTAAAGACGGCGTCCGTTATCCGTCCCGGCGCGATGTGGAAAAAGATGCCGACGGACCATGGGGAGGAAGGGAAGTTATTCCCGGAACGTATGAGATTCTCATGGTAATGGGCGAACACAAAGACTCGGCCTGGGTCAACGTTATGTCGGATCCCCGGGGTACATTTAACCCGGCCATCGAGCAAAGGGAAGAAGAATTGTTCGATGAATTTTCAACTGTTGTAAATAGTGCCTACACTTCATTTGAATGGACCAAAGACGCCTTGAAAACTATGGATCGCGTAAGCAGTCGGTTTGAGCTGGTGGAAGATAGTTTACTCAAAGACCTCAATACACTCGGTGATTCTATCCGCAAGGAAATTCGCAGCATACAGGATCAATTTATGCTTCCGCAAGGCACCTCGGGGTATCATGATGAGTCGGATTTGATAAATACCTATCTATGGCAGGCTTCATCTTACCTGGATGGCGGACATATTTCACCGGGTAATTCTGCCAATTGGGCCATTCAAGCCGCCCGGGAAAAGGTTGAAAAGGCACAAGGCCAAATAGTTCAGCTGCGAGATGGTGCCTGGACGGAATGGAAAGGCCTCGCTGAAACCATTGAAAGTAGTCCTTTCAAAGAGGAAGTTGAATTAGAATAGATAGCCGAGCATGAGCCGGATGTCGGTATTGGAACCTGCTCCGTCCCAACCTACAATGCGCTGCGTGCCCTTTGGGGCGGCTCGTATGGGAAGTATGGATTGTGAGAATCGCGCGTGTGCAAACCACTTCTCTCCAAATTGATACCGTACACCAATATGTGCCCCGATTTCAATTCGGTCGTACGGGGGATTGATTGCATACGCGATACCGGGTGAGTTGTACTGTCGTTGCAGCATCAATACGCCGGCATACGGTCCAAATCCAAGTAAGAACTTTTTAAAGGTAAATTGAGCACTCAAAGGCACTTCCATATAGTGCAAGCTGAGCTTGAAATAGTTGAGGTTGGTGGTGTCAGGTGGGTTACGACTTCCTTTCTGGACATAGGAAATACCCAATCCCGCCCCAAATGTTTTTGAAAAATTGACTTCTACCTGAGCTCCCGCCGTTAGACCAACTTTGTAAAATCCCGCGTACGTGTCTCCCTCAACCTGACTGGTAATCAATCCGGCATTCAGTCCGCCTTTAAAGTCGGCTTGTGAAAAGGCATGAAGTGAGAACAGGATAAGCGAAAAGACAAGTACGTTTTTCAAAGTCATGGAGGAAAGGAGTTGTGTGCAATGTTTCCGACAGGCAGGCGTGATGATTAATCTATTGAGTGATTCCGATTTCAATGGAGTTCAACACTCTTCCGGTTTCTGTATCGTACGCAAAAGCCAAAATGTGACTGTTGGCAATATTCCAGGTTGAATTCCAGGTGTAGGTGTAGCTTCTCAATTCAGAATAACCTGCGACTTCATTGTTAGCAACGGTTACTCCTGGAGCACCATTTACACTTCCTCTCAATACATGTTCAAAAATGTACCCTTCCAATATCTGTTCGTTTTCAGGCGTTTCGGGATCATCCACTGCCGAATAGTCCAATTGTGCCCCTTCAATTTCACCTTCCGTAATAAGAACCACCATGCGGACTTGTCCGGCGTAGTCGTTTAAGAGTTCGGTGAAGACATGTATATTGACATGATTGGCTCCCTCTTCGAAGCTAGCCAACGCTTGCAGAGCGACATCAGCAGGAATAGCCAATTCTTCGTCTACCTTGGCCACCCATTGTCCAGGAGCTAAAGGGACATCGTTGGCAGGGGCACGATTCACGCGTCCAATAGGGTTGGTTTTAAAGGCCAGCTGGCCAAAATAAATATCACCTTCGTCTGTTTCGAATTCATTGAAGTAGTGGATCCCATCCGAAACAGCAAGACTGCCACTGTGTATAGCCAAGACATTGACCTTACCCGGATTGTTGGTTGCAATGTCATGCGCAACTACAGCCGCTCCTGGACAGTATCCACATTGTTGTCCGGTAAAATCTTCCAACATGACACGTTTCACTTGTTGATCAGGCGTTGCAGGAGAAAAGTCTGGCGCCGGACCGTAAAGATCTTCGCGATATGCGGTTCCATTGCTTGGTACAACAGGAAATTCTACAATGTCACATGAAGTAAATGCCGTAATAGCTGCGAGGGTGATGAGCTGTAGGGTTCGGTTCATTTTCATAACAATCATTTTAGAAGCTGCTGGTTACTGTTATTTCAAATCCATTGGAAGCTGGAACTGCTCGACAAACACCTCCAACACAGAAGATTCCTTCCCGTCGCTTTCCGTAGCCAAGTGCGATTCGGTTGGAGCCGTTGATGTATCCCACTGTACCAAATAAGTAATGGATGCGTCTGTCTGGGTCTGGGTGGCTGTAATTGTACTGATCCAACACCGATACAAACCAATGCGGAGAGAAAGTGTATTCCAACAATACAGTTGCCCAGTCACGACGGTCTTGTTTGGTCCACAATCCTTGTAGCTCCCCGCGAATGGCGTGCTTTTTGGCGAGTTTATATTTGAATTCTGCCACGGCAATATCGGCATACACAATACCTTTGAATTCCGTTGTGACCGGAGTAGAAGTGGTATTGAATTCCAAGTAGAAATAAGTGAGTTTGAGTTGGAAATTCTTGCTGAATTTCTGTTTTACCTCAACGTTAAAATCCCTCACATATTTCGTGTCTCCAAATCCCCAGGAGTTTCTCTTGAAACCATAGATCTGTTCATCCACACCCGCATATTTAGTGGTGTCCAGATTGTTGGCCGCCGCAAAATTCATAGCTACATTCGTACCGTATTTACCCCACGGAATTTTGTAGAAAACCTCAGCCATAAAGCTGGCTTCTCCGGTCAAAGGTGTTGCATATGGATACAGGGTAGCGGCAAGGTTGTAGGTGTGCTGTTTGGTAATTACCGGTATGTAGTTGATGGGAGAGTCAAATAACAACAAGTCTCTATCGGAACGATAGCTCATGTTGTCTACCATTTTTCCTCCTACATTAATTCCTAAGCCTTTCCGACTGTAGCCCAATTGAACAAGCAAAGCTTCACCATCCCGATACGTATAGCCGTTATCGGCACTGGGGTCGTTGATTTTGTGAACGTATTCACCGTATGCGGTGAGTCCTTTCCATTGCAGGTTCAGTCGTCCGGCCCATGCTCCAACATTGTTGGGTACGATTAATTGTAAGGTGTCTTTTTCGATGATATCCCCATCTTGATACTTGCTTACAAAACTACCTCCTATGGTCGTTTTCAGCTTTTTTTCCTGAAGCGCGGGAATAAGATCGTTAATGAAGATTTCACCATCTGCAGCGCGCACAATTCCATCGGTATTGATCAATCGGCTGTCGAAGTCAAGACGCTGGTGGCCATAAATCCCTTTGAGTGTAATACCATTGTATGGGCGGAAAATAAAACGGACGCCATCCATGGCATTGTCATATCCTAGGTTTCGGTCTTCGTAAGTCCGGAAAATCATACCACTACCAAATTGGTCGTAGAAATTACCAATGGTGATCTCAAATTTTTGGTGGGTGTACTGTGCATAACGGTAACCAATACCTGTTCCTTTAAACCTTCCGGGATACCCCAGGATGGGCGAAAGGTAGGACTCGTATCGAATCCCGGCTGAAAAATTACCGCGAGTATAAATAAGGTTTCCGTAGGCGTTGAATCCTGCTTTTTCCGGGGGAACCTGAGCGCCAATTAGGGTGTCTTCGTTATACTGTTGCCAAAGCAGTGAGACATTTCCACTGATATGGCCAAGATCAATGTTTTCAAGCTGGGCAAACAGGTGAAAACTTGAGAAAAGGGCTACGAATAGGATTACTCTCCGTTTCAATGTAAGGCGGTTATTTGAGGTTAAAGGTTGAGGTAGGGGTCGGTCAGCGCGGCTTATTGAAGCTTCTGCAATTGTTCGTGAAGTTCATCTTCGTCGCCGTCTGCATAGTTGTTGTGCTGCCACACAATGTTTCCGTTTTTGTCAATCAGAAAGGTGTGAGGAACGTTGATCACGTTCATGGCACGCTTAAACTGTGAATTGGGATCAAGTACCACTTGGTATTCCCATTCCACGCTATTGATGTAGGGGGCAACACGGCTCACGCTGCGTTGATCATCAATGGAAACAGCAATGATTTTAACGTTGGTTTCTGCTTGCCAATCTTCGTAAAGTTCTGCATAGTTGTTAAGCTCGCGCTTACAAGGGCTACACCATGTGGCCCAAAAACAAATGACGGTTGGTCCGTCAGGGTTCAGGAGGTCTTTGGTGTTGACAGTGTTCCCGTCAATGTCTTTTAGTTGTACGTTAGGTACTTTGTTTTGTGCAGTTACAAAGGTGGCTGACAATGCCAAAATCAAAAGGAAGAAAAGCTGTTTCATGATTTCTAAGTGGGTTTAAAAAAAGAATCAGCAGCTAAATACAACTAGTGTACCAAACTGCTGATTCCTTAAAATCTTAGTGACCTTTTATTACTTGGTAACAGTAACCTTTACAGTAGTTACTTCACCATTAGCAGTCATGTTCACCATGTAGATACCAGCGTCAAGGTTGCTGAAATCGATAGTCTCAACGTGCTCACCAGCTACTACAGTACCGAAGTCTGATGAAATCACTTTCTGACCAACCATGTTGATTACGTCAACAGTAACATCAGTAGCGTTAGCTACATTGAAGTTAACTGTTGCAACATCGTTAACAGGGTTTGGATAGATGCTGAATGAACCAGCAGCAGCAACTTCTTCTACGCCTACAACAGTGTTTACGTCAGCAGCAGCGAATACAGCTGAATACCAGTAAGAACCGTCGTAGTCAAAGATATCACCTGAGTTTGAACCATCATCGTTAGCTGACCATACGTGGATAGATCCGTCAACTGAACAAGAGTTTGGCCAAGAAGTACCGTTCAATCCATCGCCATATGCATCATAAGCGTTGAAAGTGTAGCAATCAGTAGCTACCCAGTGAACTTCATTGTAAGAAGTCTCACTTGCATAGCCTGAGCCTGAAGCAACTACAGTACCTGAGCTGTTAACCAACTCCCATGAAAGCTCGTCACCCCAACAGTCAGTTGCGATATCAACGTGGATTTCAGTTGTTGCAGAAGCTGCTTCGTAGATCGTAGCTTCAACCATGTCATTGCCAGTGTTGTCATTGGCAGTAGTGATTGAAATCTCAACGTTGGTTACACCGCTAGTAGAAATGGTTCCAACTTCAACGATGGTTGACTCATATGTTGCAACTGAACCAGTCCAGTCAGTAGAAGCCATAACAACACCACCAACGCTAGCTTCGATAGTTGCCGAAGTCAATGTCTCAGTACCGAAGTTGTACATTTCAACTGAGATGTTAGCCTCACCACATGAAGCCGCATCACCAGTGTAACCGTACAACATTGGATCGTTAGCATCCGAAGCCAATTCACAACCGATGAAAGCTGCGAAGAAGTGCTCTTCCAAAGATGCCTGACCGGTCTCAGTCAAGATTCCATCAGGACAAATAGTGTAAATGGTAGGGAAGTAAGTGATTGCGTAGTCATCAGCGATGCCTGCATCATCAATGATTGGGTACGGAGTGCCCGCAGTCCAATCTCCCTGAGTGTCACTACCAGTTCCTTGGATGTCTTCCAAAGTTGTAGTCTCATCACCTTCGATCATGAAAACCATGATGGTTCCATCACCGTCAGGTCCGTGTTCAGCATAGATTTCTTCCAAAATCCCTGAGTTGTGATATGACCAACATGGACCACACCAGGTAGCTGAAATGTCCAAAATCACAGTCCATCCATCATCCAAAAGCGACTGGAGGTTCCATTCGGTTCCGTTGATGTCTGTAGCTGTAAAATCAGGAGCCGTGCTGCCGTCAGGCAACTGTGCAGATGCTGTTGCTGCAAAACCTACAGCAAGCACCAATGTAAATAGAGAATGTAGAACTCTTTTCATACGTGTATTGTTTGAACAAAAATATTTTAAACTTAAGCGGTGCTAAAGTAGCTATTTTTCTTTATTGAGCATTTTGAGTGAGCTATTTCGCAGGAAATAAAATGGACTGAAAATAGTATCCCTATAATTGGGGTTAGGTGTTGCAAATAGTATGCTTGCAGAGATTATGTCCCGTTGGATGCATGTGTGTTTTGAAGATTGCGTGGTGTTGGCTTCCCAAGTTTTAGATTTCCTTTAATTCCGTCAATGAGAGGAAATCGTTAAATTTGTGATCTAAACAATTCTTGGAAATGAAACATATTTACCTCCTGGCGATTATTGTTGCAACCGCTTTTGGAGCATCTGCTCAAAGCGTAGAGCCCGTGGAAACATGGGAAGAGAATATTCTGGTTCCCGATGGAGAATCGGAAGGTGTGTATTCCATGTATATGACCAATGTAGGCTCATCAGATGTCAACTTGCGCGTGAGCGCTCATGTCGTTTCAATTGTGTTCGGTGCCGAGTATCGGTTTTGTTGGGGCCCTTCTTGCTTCCTCTGGACTACTGAAGATTACACTTCTCCTGATCAGGATTATTGGATCGTGAATATTGCTCCGGGCGCAGTAGACACTACATTCTACACGGATTATCGACACAATGACAATGATGGAATATCTACCATTGAGTACTGCTGGTTTGATGTCAACAACACCTCAGATGAATCGTGCTACACGCTCAACTGGCATTATGGAGTTCCCTTCGGAGTGGATGACGTGCAGAAAGTTGAATTGTCAGCCATGTCTCCGAATCCTGTGACAGGCACTTCTTCGTTTACTTACCAAATCAATGGTAATCCGGTGAACGTGAATATCGTCTTCCATAACCTGGTTGGCGAGAAGGTTCAGGAAGTGCAGGCACAAGGGCCAAATGGGGTTGTATTTGTCAATGCAGATGACTTCGAAACAGGAATCTATTTCTACAGCATTGTAGCTGACGGAAAAGTTCTTTCGACTCAAAAAATGGTTGTGTCTCACTAATAACAACGTAGCTAAGAAATTGAAAAGCCACGCCTTAGGTGTGGCTTTTTTGGTGTTTTATGGCCATGTTGTTTTTCTACTTTTGTCGCTCAATACTATTGCTATGCACATTCGGTTATTCGTCGCGTCAGGACTCCTCCTATTTGGCGCATGCTCCACACCTGATCAAAACACCCAAGAAACCGTTGTTGAGGAAACCCCTTCCAATCTATTTGAACTGGTTCCGGGTGAACAATCAGGAATCCAATTTCAGAATACCATCACGGAGAACGATGAAATTAACTTCCTGGAATGGGATGCCGTGTATTATGGCGGCGGAGTTGCGGTTGCAGATTTCAACAATGATGGTATCAATGACCTGTTCTTTTGTGGAAACCAAGTTGATGATGCACTGTACATCGGAGAAGGGAACTTAACCTTTCACGATGCGTCACAGAAGTCCGGTATCCTTGATTCCCCCGGATGGTCCAATGGGGTATCCGTAGTGGATATCAATTCCGACGGATGGTTGGATATCTATGTTTGTAGAAGTGGTTGGTTGGCCGATGACCAAATGGTAGATCAACGACGGAATAAACTCTTCATCAATCAAGGGAATTTGACTTTTGTAGAAGCAGCAGCACAGTACGGCCTTGATAATGAAGGGTACTCCACTCAGGCAACCTGGTTCGATTACGATAAGGATGGTGATGTCGATATGTTTCTCCTGAATGCTCCCAGCAATAACCTCAAGCAGAAAGTAGCCTACAACTCCAAAGGCTTCCCTGAGTATATCGAAGATAAATTCTATCGGAATAATGGCGACGGTACGTTCACTGAAATTGGGAAGAGCATTGGTGTGAATGGTGTTTCATTCGGATTGGGCGTGATCGCTGCCGATCTGAATCACGACAACTGGCCCGACTTGTACGTTGCCAATGATTATGACCGACCCGACTACCTGTACATCAACAAGAAAGATGGCACTTTTGAGAACCAACTCAACCAAAAGGTCAAGCACACCTGCTTCACTGCCATGGGCGTGGATGCAGCCGATATCAACAACGACGCATTGATCGATCTGGCCGTTCTAGATATGCAGTCGGAAGACCATTATCGCTCCAAAACCAACATGCCCTCCATGTCCAGCCAGCGATTTTGGGACCTGGTGAACAAAGGGTACAATTATCAGTACATGAGCAATGTGCTTCAACTCAACAATGGCTATGGGTTCTTCAGCGATATTAGCCAGTTGGCCGGAATTGCTTCAACCGACTGGAGCTGGGCGGTGCTCACAGCCGACTACGATCTTGATGGGTTCAAGGATATTTATGTGACCAACGGGATCAATAAGGATATCCGCAACAACGACTTCTCACTTGAATTTGAGCGGAGGATGGCGAATAATGAGGCTATTGACCTGTTTGAGTTCTCACAGGAGACTCCCTCCAATAGAATTCCCAACTACATGTTCAGGAATAATGGCGATCTCACATTTGAAAAGGTTCGTGATCAATGGGGATTGGAAACACCTTCCTTCTCCTATGGCGCTGCCTATGGCGATTTGGACAATGATGGCGATTTGGATCTTGTCGTGAATAACAACAATATGGAACCCTTCATCTATAGAAATAATGCATCTGACCGTGCGAATTGGCTGAAGGTTGAAGTCAAAACGCAAGGTTTGGATCAAGTGTTGAATGCCAAAGCCATACTCTTTCGCGATGGCCAGAAACAGTATGCCGAATTAACCCGAACACGAGGTTATCAAAGTTCTTGTGAGCCGGTAATGCACTTTGGAATGGGAAGCGCAGATCATGCGGATTCCCTCCTTGTGATTTTTCCGGATGGTACCAGTTGGAAATCGAAGAATGTGAAGGCGAATCAAACGGTGATTGCAGATATGAGCCAGGGCCGAAATATGCCTTTCCACGTCTATGGTTCCATTAATCCTCCATTCCGTGAGGTGACGGAACAAATGGAGTTGACTTTTACGCATCAGGAAAATGAGTTTGATGATTTTCGGGAGGAAATTCTATTGCCTCATCGGCAGTCGCGAAACGGACCTTACACTTCTTCAACCTTGATGAATGATGGCAGCGCTCTCATGTTTGTGGGTGGGGCTGCCGGACAATCGGGTCAGATGTACTCGGTGAAGGCGGACGGTTCTTTACTTCCTGTTTCGGGACCTTGGAGCGCCGACGCTCAAAAAGAAGATATGGGCTCTGCTTTTTTTGATTTGGAGGGCGATGGAGACATGGATGTGTACATTGCTTCAGGTGGCGGTCATCTCGCAGAAGGTGACGCCGGATATGCCGATCGATTGTATGTCAATCAAGGTGATAGAAAGTATGTAGTTTCAGATCAGCATCCTGGGCTCAGCAGCAGCGCTTCATGTGTGGTGGCGGGTGATATGGATGGTGATGGTGATGCTGATTTATTTGTGGGTGGCAGGGAATTATCCGGTAAATATCCACTTCCCGGATACTCGGCACTGCTGATCAATGAAGACGGAGTATTAGTCGATCGTACACAAGAGTGGAACGATCAATTGTCGGATATTGGAATGGTCACGGACGCGGCCATGGAGGATGTCAATGGTGATGGAAAAATGGATCTGTTGATTGTGGGAGAATGGATGGCACCAGCCCTTTTTGTACAGCAAGAAGGGCGCTTGATTCCTTCAGATCAGGATTTTAGCGATTTGAAAGGCTGGTGGTTTGGCATTACGTCAAATGATATTGATGGTGATGGCGATATGGATTTTGTACTCGGCAACATTGGAGAGAACAACAAGTTTCATCCTAAACATGACAAGCCCTTGAAAGTATATAGTGCTGATTTTGACGGCAATCAAACCAATGACATTGTTTTGGCAAAGAATTCAAAAGGCACTTATGTTCCAGTGAGGGGTAGAGAATGTTCATCGCAACAAATGCCATTCGTTGCCGAGAAATTCTCCGATTATGAAGGTTTTGCCACGGCTTCCCTTGACGAAATTTACGGTGAAAGTCTGGAAGGGGCTTATTATCGGGAGGTGAACGAGTTCAGCTCAGGAATACTCTATAACAATGGAGGACAACTGGAGTTTCAGTTTTTACCGAATGCGGTTCAAATAGCACCCATTATGGATTGTGTGGTTGATGATTTTAATGGCGATGGTATTAAAGATCTGTTGGTTGCAGGTAACCATTTCGATGCTGAGGTTGAAACTACTCGACACGATGCGGGGAATGGTTGTCTGCTCCTTGGATCCAACAAGGGGTTTGTTCCACAGAATGTACTTTACAGTGGATTTTACGCACCGTTCAACACGAAGGATCTGGAGCTCATTCAAGTGGGCGGGATGAACTACGTATTCGTGGCAACCAACAACAATCGTATGACGGTTTTTGCTTGTAAAGCCGGAATGTAAAAGGATATGACGAAAATTAGAAAGAAGGAAGCTCTTGACTATCATGAGCAGGGAAGACCGGGAAAGATAGAGGTAGTACCTACTAAACCAACCAGTTCGCAGCGAGACTTGACCCTGGCTTATTCCCCGGGCGTGGCAGAGCCTTGTCTGGCAATTGCCGATAACCCCGAGAAGGTTTTTAACTACACCGCAAAGTCCAACCTGGTCGCTGTAATCTCCAACGGAACGGCGGTTTTGGGATTGGGAAATATCGGACCCGAGGCGAGCAAGCCGGTAATGGAGGGGAAGGGATTGCTTTTCAAGATTTTTGCTGATATCGACGTGTTTGATATTGAAATCGATGCTACGGATGTGGATCGATTTGTTGATACCGTGAAGGCCATTGCTCCCACGTTTGGAGGTATAAACCTGGAGGACATCAAGGCGCCCGAGGCGTTTGATATTGAAGAGCGTTTGCGCAATGAGCTTGCCATGCCGGTAATGCATGATGATCAGCATGGAACTGCGATTATTTCGTCTGCAGCCTTGATCAATGCGTTGGAAATAGCGGGCAAGAAAATGTCTGACATCCGCATAGTAGTGAGTGGAGCAGGTGCCGCGGCAATCTCATGCCTGCGATTGCTTTGTAAACTGGGACTGAATAAAGAGCATGTGGTGATGTTTGACAGCAAAGGAGCGGTTACAGCAGGCAGGGAAGACCTCGACTCACGTAAAGCTGAATTTGCATGTTCCGGTTCCTATAAACATTTGGCGGATGCCTTAAAAAATGCCGATGTATTTCTTGGATTGTCGAAAGGAAATATTGTCACCGGAAAAATGCTCAAAACCATGGCTTCCAATCCGGTAGTGTTCGCGTTGGCCAATCCTGATCCGGAGATTCCATATGCCGAAGCAGTGGCTGCCCGACCTGATGTGATCATGGCTACAGGTCGATCGGATCATCCCAACCAGGTGAATAATGTGTTGGGTTTCCCTTATATTTTCAGGGGAGCATTGGATGTTCGCGCATGCTGCATCAACGACGAAATGAAACTGGCTGCCGTAAAGGCGTTGGCACGCTTGGCCAAGGATCCCGTTCCAGATGAAGTAAACGAGGCTTATGACCAGCGAGATATGACCTTTGGCAGGGATTTGATTATTCCCAAGCCGCTCGATCCACGTTTGATTTCTGCGGTGAGTAGTGCGGTAGCCAAAGCGGCTATTGATTCGGGCGTTGCGCGTGTAGAGATAGCCGACTGGCCGGCGTATGAGCGTGAGTTGTTGAGGCGATTGGGTAATGACAATAAGCTCATGCGAAGCATCTCTGAACGTGCCAAGAAGCGTCCGAAGCGAGTAGTCTTTGCTGAAGCGGAACACTATAAAATATTGAAAGCTGCCGAGGCGGCCATAGATGAGGGTATCGCGCAGCCTATTCTGTTGGGCAGAAAATCAAAGATCGATGAGTTGGTGGACAAGCATAACATCGAATTGAAGGATGTGGAGATTATTGATCCTCGCGACGAAGAGCTGCGCGACAAGCGTGAGTATTTTGGGCAGATTTTCTTCGAAAAGCGAAAGCGCAAAGGTTTGACACTCTTCGAAGCTACCAAACTGATGCGCGACCGTAACCACTTTGGAGCAATGCTGGTAGAAAGTGGATATGCCGATGCGTTGATCTCGGGTATTACCCGAAATTACCGTGATGTAATTCGTCCGGCACTAAGGATCATTGGTTTGCGCGAGGGAACATCCGTGGTGGCCGGGATGTATATTTTTCAAACGAAACGGGGTCCTGTATTTTTCGCTGATACTACAGTGAATATGGATCCAACACCCCGCGATGTGGTGAACATTACGCTGCTTGTGGCCAACGCGGTGAAACGTATGAAAGTTACTCCCCGAATTGCCTTATTGTCATACAGTAATTTTGGGTCGGCTACCGGCAAGGATGCGGAGAAAATGCGCGATGCGGCAGCAATACTTCACGCCGAACATCCGGAGTTGGTTGTGGATGGTGAAGTGCAGGCAAACTTTGCCTTGGACAATGAGATGATGAGTGAGATTTTTCCATTCTCTGATCTGGCCAACAAGAAGACCAACGTGCTCATCTTTCCCAACCTGGCGGCGGGAAACATCGCCTACAAGTTGATGCAGAGCATGGGTGAGTTTGAAGCGGTAGGCCCCGTATTGCTGGGGATGAAAAAATCGTTTCACATCCTTCAAATGGGGTGCTCGGTGAGGGAAATCATCAATATGGTACGGATAGCTGTGGTTGACGCACAGTAGTTTTAGGATGTTGTCTGGCAAGAGAACGTTTTGGATTTCTTATTTTCGGGGCCGCTATTAGAATTGGTCGATTGTCATGATTCATCATCTTCGAGGTAGACTTATTGAAAAAAGTCCGACGCATGCTGTTATAGAGTGCGGGGGAGTGGGGTATTTTGTCCACATTTCCCTCCATACCTTTTCCCGATTACCGGATGATGAGTCATGTATGATTTATACCCATCAGGTAATTCGCGAGGATGCCCATCAACTCTTTGGATTTGCTGACGATGACGAGCGAAAGGTGTTCATCCAACTGACGTCGGTTTCGGGCGTTGGAGCGGCTACCGGGCGCATGATTTTGTCGTCTCTCTCACCCGACGAGGTGCGTCATGCGATCCTGGCTCAGGACGTTTCTACGATTCAGGCTGTGAAGGGTATTGGCGCCAAGACGGCCCAAAGAATTATTGTAGATTTGCACGACAAAATTCAAAAGGGCGATGAAGTTTCTTTTGAAAAAATTACCGTTGGAGGCAATAGTACAAAATCGGAAGCGTTAAGTGCATTGTCGTCCTTGGGATTTGACAAAGCCAAAGCTGATAAAACTCTCGATAAAATTCTCATGCAGGAAGGAGAAGGAATAGCTCTTGAAGAGCTAATTAAACGTGCATTGAAGCAACTGTAGATTATGCGTAGTAGGTTCAATGTCGTTTCAAAAATATCTGCCGCCACTCTATTGATCGCCACTTGCTGGGTTGGTAATGCCATGATGACCAGCGAAGAGGAGGACAAGCGTCGTGTGACTTCACGTGCGATCGTCGAAACGCCGTCTTTCCTCGAATCGGTGCGCGATACGTCTGATTTGCCCTGGCCTAACCAGGACAATATTAATCCGCATGAATCGTCAAGTGGCGTAAGCTTGCCACTACCCGACAATATTCACTACAGTATTGAGTATGATCCTATCACAGGAGAATATGTTGTAGTGCAAACCATTGGGGATAATATCCAATTCCGCAATCCCACTACGATGACTCTTGAGGAGTATCTCGAATACGACATGAGCCAGAATTTGTCGGAGTACTGGGATGAGATGCAGGAAGAAGAAGACGCCGCCAACCGTGCGTTTGCACCTTCCATAAATGTTGGAGGAGAGCGATTCAATGATATCTTCGGTGGTAACCAGATTGAGATCCGACCCCAGGGAACTGCAGAACTGACCTTTGGAGTAAACATCTCCAAAACTGAGAACCCTAGAATTCCTGAGCGTCAGCGAAGAATCTCCACGTTCGATTTCGACCAGCGCATTCAGTTGAATGTTGTAGGTAATATCGGAACGAAACTTCAACTCACGACAAATTATAATACCGAGGCAACATTTGATTTTGAGAATCAGATGAAACTTGAGTATACAGGTGACGAGGATGAGATTATCAAGAAAATTGAGGCGGGTAACGTTAGTATGCCCTTGCCGGGAACATTGATTACAGGGTCACAAAGTCTCTTTGGTCTCAAGCTGGAAACCCAATTTGGTAGATTGAGAAATACTACCGTTTTCTCTCAACAGAAGGGAGAACGTCGTGAAATTGAAGTTCAAGGCGGGGCTCAAACACAGCTCTTTGAGATTCAGGGAGATAACTATGATGCGAACCGTCACTACTTCCTTGGGCAGTACTTTCACGACAATTACGATCAGGCCATGTCGAGCCTTCCGGTTGTTGGTTCGGGTGTGAACATTACGCGTATCGAGGTGTGGGTGGTAAACACGCAGGCCAATACCCAGGATGTTCGAAACATCATAGGTTTCGTGGATCTCGGTGAACCTGGAAATAAGATATCGTCCGATTTGCCGGTGGCATTGTTGACCGATCGTCCGGATCTTGAGATTCAGGCGCTTGGTAATCCGTCCAACCTCAACAACGACATTTATCTGGATATGATTGAAAATCCGGATGTCATTGCGTTTCAAAATGCCAATCAGGCTATTCAGCAAATGGGTATGGGGTACGAGCAGGGAACGCATTTCGAACGTGTAGGAAATGCTCGAAAACTCAACGCATCGGAATACTCATATAACAGCCGACTGGGTTTTATCTCGCTTCGACAAGCGTTGAACAATGCTGAGGTTCTTGCTGTGGCCTACGAATATACACTGGGCGGTGAGACCTTCCAGGTTGGTACGCTGTCGCAAGATGGTTTTACGGCACCGAGTGCGCTGGTGCTGAAACTCCTCAAATCTTCAATCACCAACGTACACTCGCCCATGTGGGATCTGATGATGAAGAACGTGTACAACATTGGTGCGTTTGGTGTACAGCGTGATAATTTCCGACTGGATGTGTGGTACAATAATCCGGCTACAGGGATTGACCAGAACTACATAGCTCGCGAACCCATAGATGGTAAGCTGTTGATTCAGGTGCTGAATATGGACCGACTGGACGTCAATGGAATGGCGTATGCTGACGGTATATTTGACTATATCGACCATGCTGCTACACAAGGCGGATTGATAGAATCGCAGAACGGTAGAATCTTCCTCCCGGTGGTTGAGCCTTTTGGTTCCCATTTGGAAGGTGTGATTAGGGATGGTCTAACGAATCAAGATGAGGCGGATGCAGTTGTGAACTCGGTAGTGTATCAGGAGTTATACGACTCGACTAAAACGGCCGCTCAGCAGATTCCGGCAAAGAATCGCTTCAAGATCCGTGGACAGTACCAATCGTCTTCGGGTTCTGAGATCGCGCTGAACTCGATTAATATACCTCAAGGTTCTGTCTCAGTAACTGCCGGGGGTGTGAAACTGGTGGAAAACCAGGATTATACCGTTGACTACAATTTGGGTAGGGTTCGAATCATAAATGAAGGGATTTTGGAGTCGGGAACTCCAATCAAGATATCGTTGGAGAGCAATTCGCTATTCAATATTCAGACAAAGACCATGCTGGGGACCCGCTTTGATTATACGGTCAGCGATAATCTGAAGTTGGGAGCTACCATGTTGAATCTGCGGGAACGCCCACTTACGCAAAAGGTAAATATTGGAGATGAGCCCGTGAATAATACGATTGTTGGGCTCGATGTTGGGTATCAGAAAGAGGCCGACTGGATCACTCGAATGGTTGATGCGATCCCGTTGATTGATACCAAGGCCAAATCGAACCTCGATATCTCGGCAGAGGGTGCCTATCTGATTCCGGGTCACAGCCGTGCGATTGGAAAAGACGGTAATGCCTATCTCGATGATTTTGAAGGAAGTCAGAGCACGATTGACATTCGAAGTATCAACCAATGGTTCCTGGCCAGTACCCCAAAATTGCAGGAGAACGATTTGTTTCCTGAAGGAGGTTTGGAGAATGATTTGGAGTACAACTATAACCGTGCAAAACTCAGTTGGTACATCATCGATCCATTGTTCTTCAGGAACAATAGTTTGACACCACCGAATATCAATGAGGATATTCAGAGTGATCACCGATCGCGTGAGGTATTGGAGAATGAAGTATTCCCCAACCGACAGCTTCCTGCCGGTACGCCTCCTAACGTGGCAACTTTTGATATGACCTATTATCCAGACGAGCGTGGTCCTTATAACTACGTGCCGTTTGACGGAACGGCTACTGCGCCGGGGTTGAATGAAGATGGTACGCTCGTATCACCTGAAGCCCGCTGGGGAGGTATTCAACGAGCTTTGACCACAACCGACTTCGAATCTTCAAACGTGCAGTTCATCCAGTTCTGGTTGATGGATCCTTTCAATGAGGATTCTGAGAACACCTCGGGTGGTGAGTTCTATATCAACCTTGGATATGTATCAGAAGATGTACTGAACGATTCGGAACTGGCGTATGAAAACGGATTTCCAACCACACAGCAGGACTTACCCGTGTTGGAAAGCACTTGGGGATTTGTTCCTGATCCGGCAACGTTCAACGTCGTGAATGCGTTTGACAATACCACCAATAGTTATGCACAGCAGGACATTGGTATTGATGGTCTCAATAGTCAGGCAGAAGCGACCTATTTTCAAGACTACCTGAACTCCTTGATCAACTTAACACCTGACGCTCTAGCCCGATACACGGCTGACCCTGCCGCGGATGATTTTGCCTATTTCAGAAGTTCGGCGGCCGATGCTGCAGATTTGAATACTGTTGAGCGCTATAAGAACTATAATGGCTACGAAGGCAATTCGAATACTTCAACTCCCGACGGATTCCCAATTACGGCAACAACTATCCCCAACACTGAGGATATTAACCAGGATTTGACGCTTAGTACGATTGAAAGTTATTATCAGTACAAGGTGAGTTTGCGCCCCGGAGATCTTGGCGAAAGCAACATAGGAAGCAATTACATCACCGACAGCTTTGTAGCTAATGTTGAGAATTTGCCGAATGGCGAAACCAAAAGCGTGCGATGGTATCAATTCAAGATTCCAATCACTGACTACACGAGTCGTCATGGTTCGATCTCCGATTTCCGATCGATCCGTTTCATTCGTATGTTCCTCAAAGGATGGAGTCAGGAAGTGACCTTGCGCTTTGCTCGCTTAGAGCTGATTCGTGGGGAATGGCGGGTGTTCCAGGAAAACCTTGCCGGCGCTCAGGAAGTTGAGCCCAACGATGATGACCCGACTACCTTTAATATAGCGGCAGTCAATATCGAAGAAAATGGAAACCGAGATCCGGTGAATTATGTGATTCCACCGGGAATTATTCGAGAAATCGATGTGGGTACAGCCAACCTGCGAAGTTTGAACGAGCAGTCCATGTCCTTATCCGTCTGTAACCTGCTCGATGGCGACGCCCGGGCAGCGTACCGGGCAGTAAATTTCGATATGCGTCGATATAAGCGACTTCAGATGTTTGTGCATGCTGAAGCCGCCGGTGCTGTGGAAGACCTTGAAGACAAGGAAATCACGTGTTTCGTACGTATGGGTAGTGACTTTACCGACAACTACTACGAATACGAGATTCCACTCAAGGTGACTTCATGGTATAGCAACGACGACAACGATATTTGGCCCGATGAGAACAATATGGATATTGAGCTCAAGAAGCTGCAAACGCTGAAGATATCACGACCTCAGGGGTATAGCCTGTTGAAGGAGTATATTGAGTACGACGGCGATGCTCAAATGAAAGTGAAGGGTAATCCCAACCTGGCCAACGTAGTTGTAGTTATGATTGGTATTCGTAATCCGGATGACCTGAATAACCCTTACACTTCAGTAGATGATGGCATGTCGGTTTGCGCCAATGTTTGGGTGAATGAGCTTCGACTTACCGATTTCAACGAGAGTGGAGGCTGGGCCGCAGTTGCACGTATGAACGCCGGACTGGCGGACTTTGGTAATTTGTCGGTCGCAGGTAATATCAGCACTCCCGGATTTGGAACCCTGGAACAGCGAGTTCAGGAACGTCAGCAAGAGACAATAAGAGGGGTAGACGCCAATACTACGCTCAAGCTCGGAAAATTCTTCCCGGAAGATTTGGGTGTACAGCTTCCTATGTATCTGGGTTTCTCCGAAACGGTAACCACACCACAGTACGATCCACTCAGTCCGGATGTCGAATTAGCGGACGTCCCCAATTTGAACGATCAACGCAAGAAAAAGGCCCAGACACTGGTCAAGCGAAGGTCGATTAACTTCACCAACGTTAAAATCGCTCCTAAAGGAAAAGGTGGAGGTGGAAAGCCGAAGGCTGAAGCCGGAGAGGTTGAAGCCAAAGGAAAAGGCAAAGGCAAAGGTGGTAGTAAGGGTAACAAAACACCGTTCTACTCGATACAGAACTTCTCGGTGTCTTATGCCTACAATGAATTGTACCAGCGCGACATCAACACGGAGTTCCGTATCAACAAGAACTACCGAGGAAGTTTCAACTACACCTGGAACAATAATCCGAAAGAGATTAAGCCATTTGCACAGATGGGGGTAATTAAAACCTCACCTTATTTGAAATGGTTGAAGGAATTTAACTTCTATCCGGGCATTAAGCAGTTTTCTTTTATCACCGAAATGGATCGTACGTATGAGACGAGTCGGATCCGAAACAATACTGCTGAACTGTTTGGTATTGAGTCAGACGTCTTGATCCAGACTCAGGCTATGAAGACCTGGAATTGGACACGCCAGTACAATTTCAAATACGATATAACCAAGAACCTGAAGTTTGACCTGAACGCGAATAATGTTGCGCTTATCGGGGAGCCTCAAGGAGTGATAGACAAAGAAGATCAGGATTGGTATCAGGCTTACAAAGATACCGTGATGATGAACATTCAAAACCTGGGAGAGACTACCAATTACAATCAGGCGGCGAACTTGAGTTATAAGTTGCCATTTGACAAGTTGCCTCTGCTTGATTTCATCAGTTCGGATGCCCGTTATGCCGGAACCTATCGCTGGGATCGAGCGCCGTTTGCACAAGATTCACTTGGAAATACCATTCAGAATTCTCGCAATCTGCAATTGAATGCGCAAGCGAACTTCCTGAATTTGTACAACAAGATTGACTACCTCAAAGACATTAACAACGACACCGTCAACAAGAAAAAGAAGAATAATAAAGATGAGGTTGATAAGGATAAAGTTGATGGTTTTGGAAATGTGAAGGAGGATGAAGATAAGAAGGATAAAATCAGCTTCAATCCGCTGCATTCAGTATTGCGACTGTTAATGTCGGTACGCAATGTTTCAGGTTCATTTAGTCGAAACGAGGGCTTGTTAATTCCCGGATATGGACGCCAGACCTACATACTAGGTATGGACGACCAATTCCAGGCACCGGGATGGCCGTTTGTGTTTGGTCACCAGGATACCGATCTCTACGGAAACCCTGTGGGACGAAGTGAGACATTTGTTTACAATGCAGCCACCAACGGATATTTGATTTCCAATCCATATCAGAATCAACAGTATTCTGAGACCTACAATGAGCAATGGAATGTTCGTGCGAACCTGGAGCCTTTCCAGCATTTCAAAGTTGAACTCACTGCGAACAAGCAAGTGGCCAGGAACTATACTTCTTTCTTCCGTTATGATGATGACGCAGGTGACTTTGTGTTTGATTCACCGGTTGAAACAGGTAATTATTCCGCTACAATCATCACTTGGCCAACGGCCTTCATCAAAGACGAAGATGATTACAATTCAGAGGTGTTCCGCACATTCAAGACCAATAGATTGATCATGTCTTCGCGATTGAACGCTGAGAACTATGAGTTAGATCAAGCGGAGAATAATGGCTTCTATGAAGGATGGGGACCTACATCCCAAAGTGTTGTTATTCCGGCATTCATTGCCGCATATACCGGCCAGGATCCCAATGCCGTGAGTTTGGATGTATTCAAGTCTAAAGTGCTGCCCAACTGGCGTGTAACCTACGACGGACTGACGAAGAACAAGCGATTCAAGAAGTATTTCAAGCAGTTCTCGATCAGCCATACTTATCGAAGCACACTGTCGACGCAGTATATTACGAATTTGAATTACGAAGACACGAACGGTGACGGGTTGCCTGAATCATTTGATCAGGCGGAGTTCCCGAACTATATTACCGAGCGTCAGATCAATACCGTTACGATTTCTGAGCAGCTTTCTCCCTTGATTGGTTTCGATATGACCATCAAGACCAAAGGAAAGAATGATCCTCAGTTGAAGATTGAATGGAAGAAAGACCGTACCGTGGCTTTGGCAATGACCAACTTCCAGATTACGGAAACAAAGAGCAATGCGCTTGTTATGGGAATAGGGTATAAGTTTACGGATATTCCTAACCCATTTGCCCGCAAGAAAGGAAGTAAGTTGCCCATCAAGTTGATCCCAAATACGGATTTGGATGTGCGCGTAGATTTCACCCTGCGAGACAATCTTACCTTGATCCGCAAGATGGAAGAAGACCAGAATCAGGTTACTGCCGGACAGAAGCTTATCAGTATCAAAGGAACGGTAGGACTGGTTGTGAGTCAGGCACTCACGATCAACCTGTTCTACGATCAACAGCTTACTCGTCCGAAGATTTCTACCTCGTTCCCGACCTCGAATATCAATGCGGGTCTGGCGCTTCGATTCACACTCACGCAATAACTTGGACGGTTGGGCAAATAGTCTATTTTTGTCGGCAAATAAATTCAAATGAATATACCTGCAGATTTGAAATACACCCGCGATCACGAATGGATTCGTATTGACGGAGATGTGGCTACCGTAGGAATCACTGACTTTGCTCAAAAAGAGTTGGGTGATATCGTTTACGTCGAAATTGAAACCGAAGGCGAGGATTTGGATGCTGAAGAAGTATTCGGAACTGTTGAAGCTGTCAAGACGGTGTCTGATCTGTTCATGCCCGTTCCAGGCAATGTAATGGAGGTGAACGGTGATTTGGAAGACAATCCGGCGGCAGTGAATGAAGATCCATACGGAGCAGGTTGGATGATCAAAGTGAAATTGGACGGCGAAGCTGAAGGACTTCTTTCGGCAGATGAATACCGCGATCTGATCTCATAAATTCATGTTGCGCTTTCTTCTCCCTTCGATCAGTTGGGGGATATTGATTCTGTTGTTGTACGCCATTCCGGGCACAGATCTTCCCTCAATGACGATTTGGGATGTATTTGGGGCAGACAAAATGATGCATGCCCTGATGTTTTCCCTCTTCGTTACGATCATGATTGTGGGCTTTAGAAGGCAAAACGTTTCACGTGCATTGCGGAATCGGGCCACTTGGCTCGCCTTGGGAATAGGCATCTGCTATGGAATTCTCATGGAGTCAATACAGGGAATGGTATTTGTGGAGCGCACTACCGACATACTCGATATGGTAGCCAATTGTGCAGGAGCCTTGCTCGGAATCGTTATTTTTAGAATAATTTATGGCAGTACGGCGTTTGCATGATGGATATTCTTCCTAATTTTAAAAGCTCAAAGAACTACTTATGAAGTCACGAAAAACAGAAGGCGCCAATTTGGAAAACAAACGTCCCGTTTGGTTTCTCGTTGGGCTGATGTCGATCCTTTCCATCTCACTGTGTGCGATGGCCTGGACGTCGTTTGATATTGTGGAGAAAGTTACGTTCACAGGGAATCTTGATGTTATCGAAGATGAGATTATTCCTGTGAATATGCTCAAGCCACCTCCCCCACCACCGCCACCGGTTCAAACTACCATCATTGAAATCGTAGAAGATGATGAAGAACCTGAGGTAGAGATCGAATTGGATTTGGAAGTGGATGAGGAAACGGAAATCGAAATCATCGAAGTTGAAGAGGAAGTGGTGGAAGAAGAGGAGATTTTCTCAATCGTTGAGAAGATGCCTGCCTTCCCGGGCTGCGAAGGACTCCGTGGAGAAGAGCTTAGCGCTTGTACCGGTAACAAGGTGATTCAACATGTGCAGGGTTCGATTACCTATCCATCCATCGCAAAAGATGCAGGAATCCAGGGAACGGTATTCGTTTATTACGAAATCAACAGCAAAGGAGAAGTGCAGAATGTAGATGTTGTACGCGGTGTACACTCTAGTCTGGACAAGATCGCTAAGCAAGCCGTTGAAGGTTTGCCGAAACATACTCCGGGCGAGCAACGTGGAAAGCCGGTAACGGTGCGTTACACGATTCCTGTTCGTTTCGTAATCAAGTAAGCAAAAATATTTTCAAGAAGGCTGCCGTATGGCGGCCTTTTTTGATTTTGGGCCTATGCTCGGACGTAATTACAATAAACCCACCTGAAGAAGTGCTTTTCGGGCCGTTTTTTCCCTGTCCAATTCGCTTCCGTTTATCACAACATGCCTTTTCCCGGATGTTGTCAGTTTCTCTTTATACACTTCAAACAGCCGATCCCGGTCATCCGGGTTTTCACGCAGTGGGTCCGCTTCCCAGGGGATGTCGGGAGCACACAGAAAGAGTAGGTCATAGTGCTCATCGTTGCATAGTGCTTGAATAGAATCGGGCACAAGGCCAAATCGCTCATCACACCATATGGTCATCACGGTCATGTCCGTGTCGCAGATGATCGTTTTCGGGTTGGCCTCCATTATTTTCCTCAAGTTTTCCATTTGGCCTTGTGCCATAACTTCCAAATCCTGAAGATCGTACTCTTTCTTATTCCTGAGGTAAACACGACTGTATTCGGGAATGACAACTCCCTGCGTCAAGTGCTGGAGTACTCTGCAAAACGTTGTTTTACCGGAGGATTCAGGACCGGTGACTGCGATAATCTTCATGTAAACAAGCTGAGGTTAAAGAACCCATCGATAGCGAGAAATGTGTAAATCAAAAAGAGCAAGGCACCGAAATAGAGTTTTCGACGTACATACAGGAATATAGCCACGAAATCGATAATGATCCAATACAGCCAGTTCTCATGCACAAAATTGACCATAAGCCAGGTTGCAACAATGCTGAAAACGGTTGTAAAGGCGTCGAGATAAGGCATTTTGGAAGAAGTGCGTCGCTGCAAAAATCTGCCGGTAACAACCGTGAGGAGAATAGCCGGTATGATGAGCAAAATGTGCCGCCATAAAGGCAAATGTTCAAGTGCCCAGGTGTCGTTGACATGCAGAAACCCATATATAGCCATGAAGGTGTAGAAGACATGGAGTGCGCTTTCCGCGAAAATTTTCTTTTGAAAGCAAACCCACACAAATGCGAGGGAGCCCACAAATGCAAAGGCAAATGCGATGGGTTCACCTTTGAGGTACAACCAGGTGTAGAGCAAATTGCCAATAACGGCGAAGATTTCCAAAAAGAGGACGAGGCGCTGATGTCGGGAGATTGAAATCACGCGTCAAAAGTAGGGCAGAGCAGTTAGTCTTCAAACGTGCAGACGCAGGGAGGTGAAAAATGGATGTCCACTTCCGGCATCAGGTTAACAAGACGCGTTTGTTCTTCGGCATTCATTTCATTGTGCAGCAGATCGAGTTCCTGAAGGTTCTCAAGCTGTCCCATTGTGACAGGATAATAACCAATGATGTTTCCCCAGAGTATAAGTGTTTGCAGAGCCTGCATTCTACGGATATCATCGGGGATACGACCAATGAAATTATCACCAAGATTGAGGAAAATGAGCTTGTTTAGTTTGCACAATTCGGCAGGCCACACTTCAATTTTATTGGATTCGATGCTTAGCCGTTGCAAGTTCTTAAGTTGTGAAATCTGTGGAGGGATTTCGGTGATCTTGTTCTTGTCCAGAATGAGCTCGTTGAGGTTGGTGAGGAGAAAAATCTGTTCCGGAAAGGATTTCATGCGGTTTCGGGTGAGATCGAGCCGGTAAACCTTTTGCGGATATACCAAAGCTTCTTCGAGGGAGGTGTACACATGTGCGGTGTCCAATTGCTCGGGGGAAAGAAGCTGAGCCCGGGTATACAGGTTAGCGCATGCAATGAAACATATGAGGAGTACAATTCTCATCGAAACAGTTCCGCGGTTTTTTCTTTGTCTTTCATCAATTGTCTTGCCAGGCTATCCACCGAGTCGAACGTACGTTCCTCTCTGATGCGCGTCACAAACTCAAGGGTGACCCTCTGGTCGTACAAGTCACCCTCCCAGTCAAGTATATGCGCTTCGATTTTAAGCTCCTGTGACTGAGAAACGGTAGGCCTTGTACCTATATTGACCATGGCAACGTGTTTTTGGTTGCCAAAGGATATGCGACAGGCATAAACACCTTGCCCCGGAATAAGTTTCCATTTGAACTCCGGGACGATGTTTGCGGTGGGGAATTGAATTTTCCGGCCTATGCCATCCCCCTTAGTTACCATACCCGAAAGCATATAGTCGTAGCCCAGGAGAAAGCTGGCCAGGGTTACATTGCCATCAGTAATGGCTTTTCGGATTTTTGTGGAGCTTACCCGAATGTCTTTTACTTCATGAGCGGCTATTTCCTCAACCTGATAGTGGTACATCTCCGCATATTCCTTGAGATCGGCAATAGTGCCTTCCCGGTTTCGGCCAAAATGGTGGTCATAGCCTACCACTACTTTATGGACATGGAGGGCATTCACCAGGATGTCGCGGATATAGTTGAAAGGAGTCATTCTGGAGAAATCTGACGAAAAAGGAAGGGTAACCAGATGGTTAATACCGGCTCTTTGGAGCAGATATGCTTTTTCATCAGGAGTATTCAACAACTTTAGTCCGTGATCTTCCGGGAAAAGCACCATACGAGGATGCGGGAAAAAAGTGAGCATCACGGTTTGTCCGTCGATGGATTCCGCCTCTTCCACCAGTCTTCGAATAATGTGAACATGTCCCTTGTGCACCCCGTCAAACGTGCCAATGGTAAGGATTGGGCGTTTCAGGGCAGGGACGTCTTGCAGGTTTTTATAGATCTTCAATTCCAGGAAAAAAGGAGTTACAAAGGGCACTCAAAGATAGGTGAATATACCTGTTGGAGAGAGGTGGTGAATAAACTAGGGATAATTTTGGCAACATACGTTGGTTAAAAGAGGATAAGCGTGTATTTTTGCACCCGATTTCAAAAGCTAATAATCAATTGAGTATGTCTCAAAATATTGGAAAAATTGCTCAGGTAATCGGTCCGGTCGTTGACGTTTCGTTTTCGGAAGGAGTTGAATTGCCAAAAATCCTTGACGCGCTTGTTGTGAAGCGACCAGAAGGTGATTTGATTCTCGAATGTCAGACGCACATTGGTGAAGATACCGTACGTGCCATTTCGATGGACTCTACTGAAGGACTTCAGCGCGGAATGCAAGTAGAAGCACAGGGTCAGCCTATCCTGATGCCAACCGGAGAGCAGATTAAAGGGCGATTGTTTAATGTAGTGGGTCAGGCTATTGATGGTATTGGCGCGGTAGATACAGCAGGTGGATATCCAATTCACCGTGAAGCTCCTCTGTTCGAGGATCTTTCGACATCTACCGACATCCTCTTTACGGGTATTAAGGTGATCGATTTGATCGAACCATACGCGAAGGGAGGAAAAATTGGTTTGTTCGGTGGTGCCGGTGTAGGTAAGACCGTATTGATCATGGAGCTCATCAACAACATCGCGAAAGGATACGAAGGTCTTTCAGTATTTGCCGGTGTAGGTGAGCGTACACGTGAAGGAAACGATTTGCTCCGCGAGATGATCGAATCAGGAGTAATTAAATATGGAAAGGAATTCCAGCATTCTATGGAAGAAGGCGGATGGGATCTTTCTAAAGTTAATCGTGAGGAGTTGTCAAAGTCACAAGCAACGCTTGTGTTTGGTCAGATGAACGAGCCTCCGGGTGCACGTGCACGTGTGGCCTTGTCGGGACTGACTGTTGCGGAGTACTTCCGTGATGGAGACGGTTCTGAAGGCGGTGGTCGTGATATCCTTTTCTTTATCGACAACATTTTCCGATTTACACAGGCGGGTTCAGAGGTGTCGGCACTTCTTGGACGTATGCCATCAGCGGTAGGTTACCAGCCAACACTGGCAACAGAAATGGGTGCGATGCAGGAACGTATTACTTCAACCAAGAAAGGATCGATTACCTCGGTTCAGGCGGTTTATGTACCTGCGGATGACCTTACCGACCCTGCTCCTGCAACTACGTTTGCTCACCTTGATGCTACGACGGTATTGTCACGTAAAATTGCTGAGTTGGGTATTTATCCGGCGGTGGATCCTTTGGATTCAACATCGCGTATCCTTACTCCTGAAATTGTTGGAGCAGAGCACTATGCTTGCGCTCAAAACGTGAAGGAGATTCTTCAGCGATTGAAGGAACTTCAAGATATCATCGCGATTTTGGGTATGGACGAATTGAGTGAAGAAGACAAGCTTGCGGTTCACCGTGCTCGTCGTATTCAGCGATTCTTGTCACAGCCTTTCCACGTAGCGGAGCAGTTTACAGGTATCCCTGGAGTATTGGTTTCCATTGAAGAAACAATCAAAGGATTTAATATGATCCTCAACGGTGAAATGGACCAGTACCCTGAAGCAGCGTTTAACCTCAAAGGAAATATCGAAGAGGTAATCGAAGCCGGTAAGAAAATGCTTGCTCAAGCTTAATCAAGGGAATATAAAAGAATACCCTCATGAAAGTAGAAATCCTGACCCCAGAAAAGAACGTATTCGAAGGAGAAGCCCGCTTGGTTTCACTTCCGGGATCGGACGGTAGTCTGGGAATTCTGAACAACCACGCTCCACTCATTACTACACTTGCCGAAGGCAATGTGAAAGTTGAGGGCACCGACGGAAAGGTGCAGGAGTTTCATGTTAAAGGCGGTACTGTTGAGGTACTGAACAACCGTGTGATTGTTCTTGCAGAATAGAAGTGATTGAAACACGATAATGAAATCCCTTTCGTCTATGACGGGAGGGATTTTTTATTGTGTGCCCGGCATGGGCAATAACTATAGGGTTAAAGTCCCGAACACGCCACGGTAGTTGGAAGTGTTAGCCAAATGCAAGGGTGTCCATCGTGAGGTGGAATCTGAAGGAAGCAAGCGGCAAAGTTCCGGTCTGACGAACAGGAATCACATACAGAGGCAGTCGCAGATGGATGAGTTTGCAATACAAAACGAAGTCCGGTACTACACAGGAATCTGCGGTTGTAGATGTGGCAGATGTATGGAATGGAAGTTATAGCTCTTACCCGGGGAGGTCTGATAAGCAGTTTTGGACTGATTTTTTTTTCAGTCAGGACAACGGAGCATAGAGATATGCAAAGGGGCAAATCAGAAGTCAGCCGACGCCATAGTAGTCATTGCTGTCAATGATGAAGGGCAGAACATTAAGTGCGGGAGTTTACCTGCGTTATATTATAGGCGATGAAGGCAGCCA
>JAGQVX010000099.1 GCA_020437755.1 Flavobacteriales bacterium | reverse complement strand
CCCGAATGGATCCCTTTTCAATTGCTTTAAAGATTGACTGCATTAAAGATTGACCTTTGCCGCATAGTCTTTTATAATGTTGCCTTCCTCATCATACCAGGCTTTCAACGCCATATAACGCTCCTTCTTTCCTTCTGCACCAATGGTGTCAATTTTCTCATGGATTGTTCTGAGACGAAAAGCCGACTGGTTGATGGCCGCTTTCAATTCCTTCATTTTACTATCCGGAATATTGAATCGTATCTTGGCCGATTCAATAATCTCACTATACAACAATGGACGATCTGTCGCCTTCAGTTCCTTGAGGATGTAATCTCCCCAAATCGACTTACGTCCTCTTTTCTTCCGACGTTTACGTGTGCTTGCAGGTTTGGCAGGTGCAGTTGCTTTTTTCTTTACGCCTGATGCCGGCAACACGCCACCCGCGCTAATTTCTACTGAATCGACATCTTTAAGCTGATCAAGGACCTCACGTAAGTGTCGGATTTGCAACAATGATTTTTGCAATTCCGCTTCGTAAAACGATCGCATCTCCGCTTTCTGAATGTCTGTCAAGTGTAAACTCATATCAAGTATCTTTTTGATTGGTTTGTTAGATTATTAAAGGTAATTAAACCCTTAAATAGTATGCTTGCATACCTCTATGCAGATTTTTCATTCAAATGAACACATTTTTCGCGAAACAGCGTCATTTTTCATTATTATTTGTTCTTATTTATCATATTCCTTACCTCCCATTCGATCAACTTAAATGAGCTGAACCGACTTATGTAAGAATAGTCACACAGTCCAGCCTATTTATGGTAGGTCCTACATTGACCAACAATTTCACGTGGGTGTTTGGGGAGAACGTACTACTTTTGTGGTGAAGTAAGATACCTATGTTTGAGAGTTTACAGGAAAGATTTGACCGTGCCTTTAAAGTCCTGAAAGGACAAGGCCAGGTTACCGAAATCAACATTGCGGAAACAGCAAAGGAAATTCGTCGGGCCCTCCTCGACGCCGACGTTAGTTTCAAAACGGCGAAAGATTTTACCACCCGGGTTAAAGACAAGGCACTGGGTCGCGATGTGATCAATGCGATCAGTCCGGGACAGTTGCTCGTTAAAGTTACCCACGAAGAACTGACGGAGTTGATGGGCGGACAAAGTTCCGACATCAATTACCAGGGAAATCCGGGCATTATTCTGATGTCGGGTCTGCAAGGATCCGGAAAAACAACTTTCTCGGGAAAGCTGGCCAATTGGCTGAAGACCAAGAAAGGAAAGAATCCTTTGCTCGTTGCCTGCGATATTTATCGTCCGGCGGCGATTGACCAGCTCCACGTAGTGGGCGATTCAATTGGTGTAAAGGTTTATTCCGAGAAGGAGAATAAGAATGCTGTTGAAATCGCCACGAACGCGATTCAATATGCCAAGTCCAATGGCCACAATGTAGTCATCATCGATACCGCCGGTCGATTGGCGATTGATGAACAGATGATGCAGGAGATCGAAGCCGTGAAGCGCGCTGTTAATCCGTCTGAGACCTTGTTTGTGGTAGACTCCATGACTGGTCAGGATGCTGTGAATACGGCTAAGACCTTCAATGACCGACTGAATTTCGACGGAGTAATTCTTACGAAACTCGACGGTGACACCCGAGGTGGTGCGGCACTTTCGATACGCTCGGTAGTTGAGAAGCCCATCAAGTTTGTGGGTACGGGTGAGAAAATGGACGCGCTCGACGTGTTCCACCCCAATCGTATGGCCGACCGTATTCTGGGTATGGGTGACGTAGTTTCTCTTGTGGAACGCGCCCAGGAACAGTTTGACGAAGAACAAGCTCAACGCCTGCACAAGCGCATTACCAAGAACCAATTTGACTTTAACGACTTTCTTCAGCAGATTCAGCAAATCAAGAAGATGGGTAACGTTAAAGACCTCATGGGCATGATCCCCGGAATGGGAAAAGCCATGAAGGACGTGGAAATTGAAGACGATGCCTTTAAGCACGTAGAAGCCATCATCCTTTCAATGACTCCGGCTGAACGCGAGAATCCCGAAATGCTCAACGGCGGACGGAAATCGCGCATCGCAAAAGGATCGGGTACTTCGCTGGAAGAGGTCAACAAACTCATCAAACAATTTGACAGTACGCGCAAGATGATGAAGATGATGAGCAACAAGAAAAACATGATGTCGATGATGAGTCAAATGCGCAAAATGGGCATCAAGTAATTCATTTGGCTTTATGCCTTAACTTATTGATATATAACACCATGACTATACTCGACGGAAAACAGACTTCTCAAAACATCCAATCCGAAATTGCGGCTGAAGTGGAACAGATCAAAGCGCGTGGCGAAAAGATCCCTCACCTGGCGGCTATCCTCGTAGGAACGGATGGAGCCAGTCAGACGTACGTCGGTTCAAAAGTTAAGGCCTGCGCACGCGTGGGATTTGAAAGCACACTCATTACGCTTGAAGCCGATTGTACCGAAGCCGAACTCCTCGCCGAGGTAGATAAACTCAATACCAACGACGAGATAGACGGGTTTATCGTTCAGCTTCCTCTTCCCAATCATATTGATGAACAAAAGGTGATCGAAGCGGTGAATCCGTTGAAAGACGTAGATGGATTCCACCCTTCCAACGTGGGCAAAATGGCCCTCAACCTCCCCTGCTTCCTTCCCGCCACGCCATATGGAATTCTGCAATTGTTGGAACGCTACAAGGTAGAAACGGAAGGCAAGCACTGCGTGGTTATTGGCCGTTCGCATATTGTTGGCAGTCCGATGAGCATCCTGATGGCGCGCAACAGCTATCCGGGCAATTGCACCGTAACGCTCACGCACAGCCGCACACGCAACCTGAGCGAAATTACGCGTGAAGCCGATATATTGGTGGTTGCTCTCGGAAAAGCAGAATTTCTCAAAGCCGACATGATTAAGGACGGCGCCGTGGTCGTGGATGTAGGCATTACACGAGTGGACGATCCGTCCAAAGAACGTGGATATCGAATTGCCGGAGATGTTGATTATGAACAAGTTGCACCAAAATGCAGCTTCATCACACCTGTGCCTGGAGGCGTAGGTCCAATGACCATTGCTTCCCTGCTCATGAACACCCTTCAAGCCGCCAAGGGCAAAGTAGCTGTTCATGGCTAAAAACGATTCTTACTACATGCAATTGTGTCTTGACCTGGCAATGGAAGGTATGGGACACGTCTCTCCCAATCCACTTGTAGGTTGTGTGATTGTACGTGGAGATGAGGTGATCGGTCGGGGATTTCATGCACAATATGGTGAAGCGCATGCCGAAGTAAATGCCGTGGCTTCTTTACACCCCGAGCAGGAACTCAACAACTCTGCGCTATACGTGAATCTGGAACCGTGTTCTCATCACGGCAAAACCCCTCCATGCGCCGATCTTATTATCAATACCGGTATTAGTAAAGTGGTGTACGGTATGGAAGACCCCAATCCGCTTGTTGCGGGCAAAGGCCTCCAAAAACTGAGAGATGCAGGGATAGAAGTGGTGGGTCCGGTGCTTCCTTCGGAATGCGCCATGCTCAACCGCAGGTTTATTGTTAATCAGCAAAACCAACGTCCGTACATCATCCTCAAATGGGCCCAATCGGCCGATGGCTATGTGGATCCGCCGCGCACACAGTCGGACCAGGGTATTCAATGGATCACGGGGGACGAGTCACAGATTCTCACCCATCATTGGAGAAGCGAAGAAGACGCCATCTTGGTTGGACGAAAAACCGTTGAAGTGGATAACCCACTACTCACCGCTCGTCGGTCGGAAGGGACAAATCCGGTGCGGGTGGTTATTGATCCGACACAGCAACTGAATCGTATTCAATACAACGTGTTCAATGAAGAGGCAAGCACCATCGTTCTGGCGCGCGAAGGTGCAGCGGATGCTGATGTATTCGTGGAAGCGGAAGGTGCCGACTGGTTGCTCCGACAAATGCAAAACCTGTACAAAGCCGGAATCGGTTCCATACTGGTTGAAGGAGGTGCCGCCACTTTACATTCTTTTATAGAAGCCAACTTATGGGATGAGGCGCGTGTGCTGACCGGAAATGTGACCTTCGCTGGAGGGATCAAAGCACCTGTTCTCA
The DNA here is from genome assembly GCA_020437755.1 of Flavobacteriales bacterium. Lineage (GTDB taxonomy): Bacteria > Bacteroidota > Bacteroidia > Flavobacteriales_D > Sanyastnellaceae > JADFAK01. The sequence continues at coordinate 10,288 of JAGQVX010000099.1, read as the reverse complement.
GCGCACAGCCTGTAGAAGAATTCCAATCGGGAGATGATCAGATTCGCGTATATTCGAATCTATGATCTGGCTGCTGCTTAGTATACTCTTTTCTTCAGGCATCTTCCTCATTTTCAAGATGTTTGACTCCTGGTCCATTCGGACGTTTCCGGCCATTGTTACAAACTACGGCACGGCCATGGCCTTGGGTGCAGTGGTGGTATTGCGACAGATGTCGCCCGCAGAGGTGTTTGAGCAGTCGTACAGCTTTCCGTTGCTGGGCATTGGCATGGTGTTTATCGGAATCTTCTATCTCATGGCCGTAACTGCCCAAAAGCTGGGTGTTAGCGTCTCGTCTGTGGCCGCAAAAATGGCATTGGCAATGCCGGTCATCGTTTTTCCCCTACTCGATTCTACTGAGTCTTTCGGAGTGCTGCATATTGTAGGGCTCCTCTGTGCTTTGCTGGGGGTATGGTGGGCTTCCGTAAAGGAGGATGTTCATGTCTCGAACCGCAAGTTATTATTGCTGCCGGTGCTCGTATTTGTGGGTTCGGGCATTATTGACTGCGTACTGGGCTTCTATTCCCGCAGTGTAGACTCACCTCTCGCGCCCTTTTTAATGACCACTTTGCCGTTTACTGCGGCGTTTGCTGTGGGGTTGGTGGTGAGTGTGGGCAATGCCCTAAAGTCGGGACAATGGATCAAGTTGCGCGAGTTAATCGGGGGTTTTTTACTGGGAATCATCAATTTCGGGTCGATTTACTTCCTCGTGCGCGCTGTTGCCGAGGCTCCATTTAGCCGCACCTTTATTTTCCCTGTTAACAATATGGGTATCATACTGTTATCTGCATTGGCTTCATTTATCCTTTTCAAGGAGTTCTTTTCTGTCCGCAATCGTCTGGGAGTCGGGCTTTGCGTGGTAGCCATCTTGCTTTTTTACTTCGGAGAAACGCTGTAAAGTTTTAAACCACTGTGTTTTGCGTTGGTAAAATCCTTACTTTGGATACTACCTATGAGGTAAGTGTTATGGCATTCGCCAAATAGGGAAAACCTTAATCGATCTAATTATAGTCATGAGACTTCTGCTTTCATTGTGGGTTGCAATGGGATTGGTATGTCCTGCCCTGGGGCAGTATGGATTCACCAATGTCAGCGCCAGTCAGGGTATCGACGTCATCAATCCCAATCCTGTTTGGGGTTCAGGAGTCAGCTTCTACGATTTCGACCACGACGGTTGGGATGATTTATCGTTTCCGGTTAAAAATGATTCCCTGGCATTCTTCAGGAATGTCAACGGCAACTTCACTCCCTGGCCCTCATTTGGAGAATCTACAGGGGAGCCCAAGCAAATCCTATGGTTCGACATGGACAACGACGGTGATTCCGATGTGTTGATTACCTACTACCTTTCTCAAAGTCTGCTTTACCGGAACGACGGTGATTGGAATTTTACCAATATCACGGAAGCGGCAGGCATTCCCTCTCACCCCATCGCTAAAACCTTCGGAGCAGCTTGTGCCGACTATGACAAAGACGGCTTCCTGGACATCTACCTTTCCAACTACAACTGGATATCGGGTCCGGCCAACTGGCTCCTTCACAACGAGGGCGATGGCACTTTTACCGAGGTTGCGCAAGCATTGGGTGTGAGCAACGGACAAATGCCCACCTTCCAGGTAAGTTGGCTCGACTACAATCACGACACCTGGCCCGATATTTACATTATCAATGATAAAGCACCGGCCAACGCCCTGTACAAAAACAACGGTGATGGAACGTTCACCGATGTGAGTGTGAGCAGCGGAGCCAATGTTGTTGTTGATGCGATGTGCAACTCCATTTGCGACTTTGACAACAATGGAACACTGGACATATACATCACCAATAGTAACTGGGGTAACGTGCTCCTTTCCAATCAGGGAGACGGGACATTTGAAGATGTGGCGCTGGAAGCCAATATGCTGGTAGAAGCGCTATCATGGGGTACGCTTTGGATTGATTACAACAATGACTCCTGGGATGACGCTCACGTATTAACTACTTACACCCCCATTCAAAATCGCAATCCGTTCTTTGTCAACCAGCAAGATGGAACTTTCTCCGATCAGACTATCGAAGTTGGACTGTATCAGGACACCCCGCTCAGCTACAGCAATGCGAAAGGTGACTTTAACAATGACGGATACTCCGATATGGCTGTTTCCAACACGCAGCCCAACACCTGCTTCCTGTATCAAAACAATGGAGGTGATAACCACTGGGTCAAAGTGCGATTACAAGGCTCAGTGAGCAACCGTGATGCCGTTGGAACCTGGATGGAATACTATTTCAGCGGCCATCACCATGTGGAGTACACCATGCAAGGGGAAAATTATTTGGGCCAGGATTCACAGGCTGAAATTCTGGGATTGGGGGAAGCTACGCATATTGATTCAATACTTATAACCTGGCCCTCCGGACTGCAGGAGACCTACTACTCAATACCTCATCAAGCGGATATACTGTTGGTTGAAGGGGCTACCCTTTCCAACAGCATATCCTATGAGGGCGAGGCCGGTTTTTGTGCCGGCGACAGTCTGGTGCTTGATGCAGGATCCGGTTACCTGGCGTACCAATGGAGTACGGGCGACACCACACAGTTTCTGACGCTCAGCTATCCAGCCACGGTTTGGGTTGAAGTTCTCGATACGCTTGGGTTCAATATTCACAGTGAAGCAGTTTCTATTACTGCCTGGGACTATACCGCAGTTTCGCCTGAATTCGGTTCACCAACGTGCTCAGGAGCTTCCGATGGCGAGGTATGGATCACCAAATTGGATGGACCTCCGCTGTTGGAGGTTGTGTGGTCAACCGGAGATTCAACATTTACCGTGGCCGGACTAGAGGCAGGATCCTACGATTTTATGGTTCAAAACGTATTCGGTTGCACCACGTTTGGTACGGTAGAAATAACGCAACCCGATGCCCTGTGTGCAGATGTTTCCGTTGATGATGTAAGTTGTCAGGGCTTGAATAACGGTTTAGCTCTTGTGACTCCCTGTGGCGGCACTCCCGGCTACAGCATAGATTGGGGAGAACTAAATCCCAACGCACTTCCTGCGGGGTTCTACGAAGTACAAATCCTTGACTCCCTGGGTTGCAGTTTGAGCTTGAATCTCGAAATCAATGAGCCCGACGCGTTATCAGGTTCGCTCACCATTACACCCGTCATTGGCAGTGAACCGGGCAATGCTGAAGTAGAAATTCAAGGAGGAACCCTGCCATATGAGGTATTGTGGAGTACCAATGGGACGGGAACACAATCGGGCGACCTGGAGCCGGGAACCTATGGGGTTACCGTGACTGATGCACATGGTTGTACCTGGAATGACACGTTTGAAATAGGGACAATTGACGCGCTTCCCCATTTGGCGAATGCCGTAATAACTGCATATCCCAACCCTACTGATTCCGATTTCAGACTGACCGGATTGAACGCCGGAACGTCCTATACCCTTTCCGTATGGGATGTGCGGGGAAAAATGCTCGATAAAAAAGTAATCTTCAATAGCGAAACGACCGTCATTTCAATGAGTGAACATGCCGCCGGCTATTACGTGGTGCGACTGTGCGCAAACGATGCGGAGTATATGTGGAAAGTAGCGGTTACCAATCAATAGTTGGCAAACCATGCTCCCGGAGATAGGCATTGGCCGCGGAGAAATGACGACACCCAAAAAATCCACGGGAAGCTGAAAGAGGCGATGGATGCGGACTTTTCAAGATACAATGCTTGGCCGGTTCAATCACAGCTCCCTTTTGCTGGGCATAGCTTCCCCACAGTATGAATACAACGCGCTCCTTGTGATCGTTAATGGCTTGCACCACCGCATCGGTAAACTGTTCCCATCCTTGATTTTGATGCGATCCCGCCTGATGCGCCCTCACGGTGAGGGTGGCATTGAGGAGCAGTACCCCCTGCTTGGCCCAGCGCTCCAGATTTCCATGTGCAGGAACTTCTTTGCCCAGATCAGAAGCAATTTCTTTGTAGATATTCATCAGCGATCGAGGTACCGCAACACCATCATTCACCGAAAAACATAAACCATTGGCCTGTCCCGGTCCGTGGTAGGGATCCTGCCCTAAAATGACCACACGGACGGCATCGAAAGGGCAATAATCAAACGCGCTGAAGATCCTGTTCCCGGGAGGGTAGCACACATTATTACGGTACTCATCGCGCACAAAATCAGTGAGCTGCTTAAAATACGGCTGTTCAAATTCACGTTCCAGTTCCGACTTCCAGCTTTCATGTATGCGGACGTCCATAGGTAATAGAAATTAGGAGGTTTAGTGCGTTACGAAACTAAGAACTACAGCATATTTGGAGCGGAGTTGTTTTCAACAAATTATCCGATTCCTTTCCAGACCGTTTTAAAGCCCCTATTTTTGCGAATCTTTTAACGTGAGGAAATGACCCTGGAACCACTAGAGCTGTTAGAAAAGAAGCAAGGAAAAACATTATACGATTACCAGATCGATTCCATCGAGCAGATTTTCGACCGCATCCGAAAGTTTCCTTCACGTTATAATTTGCTGTTTCAGCTCCCTACAGGTGGCGGTAAAACGGTGATTTTCTCTGAAATCTCCCGCCGGTATATCCTGGAATCTCAAAAAAGTGTTTTGATCCTGACCCACCGCATTGAGCTTTGTGGCCAGACTTCACGCATGTTGGATGAAATCGGTGTTCCCAATAAGATCATTAATTCCAAGGTGAAGGAAATTGAGGAAGAAACCAACCACAAATGCTTCGTGGCCATGGTTGAAACCCTCAACAACCGCTTGAATGATGAAAAAATGGAGCTGGCCGATGTAGGTCTGGTCATCGTAGATGAAGCCCACTACAACTCGTTCAGGAAACTGTTTAAGTTTTTTGAAGATTGCATTATTCTTGGTGTTACCGCTACCCCACTCAGTTCAAATATCAAGTTACCCCTTAAAGACAACTACAACGAGCTGATTGTAGGTGAATCCATCAGTGCACTTATTGAAAAAGGATTCCTGGCCAAGGCTCAAACCTACAGCTACGACGTGCAACTGCGGTCGTTGAAAGTAGGTATCAATGGTGACTACACCGTAAGCAGTTCGGAACGTCTATACGGCAACTATTTCATGCAGGAAAAGCTGTTGTACGCGTACGAGGAAAAGTGCAAGGGCCAAAAAACCCTCATTTTCAACAACGGAATTGCTACGAGCCGGCAGGTACATGAGTTGTTTAAAGATGCCGGATATGAAATCAGACATCTCGACAATACCAATACGGAACAGGAACGAAAGGATATCCTGGAATGGTTCAAGAACAAGCCCGATGCCATCCTCACATCAGTGAGTATTCTCACCACCGGCTTTGATGAGCCGACTGTGGAGACTATCATCCTGAACCGCGCCACAAAATCCCTCACACTTTATCATCAGATGATTGGTAGGGGGTCCCGAATATTGCCGAAGAAGGCCAATTTCAATGTCATTGACCTGGGGAATAACGCGCGTCGATTCGGATTATGGGAGTCGTACATCAATTGGCAAGACATATTCCGCTCACCCAACTCATACCTGGAAAGTCTGGCGAGCGATGAGGAAATTGAAGAGCAATTCACCTATGAAATGCCTTCGGATCTGCGGAAGAAGTTTGGCAAGTCGAAAGACATTTCCTTCGACATGAAGGAGGAGTACCTCCAGGTGCTTCGCGACGGACACAAGCCCAAACAAGCCATCGTCAACTCAATAGATCAACATGCGCGAATGCTGGCTGAAAACAGCGAAGATGTTTTCGATGCATTGGAACTATCTGAAGAATTGAATCCGGATATCGAATACCGCGTTAAGCTCTATACCCGCTGCATTTCCAAGAACACCGAGAATTTTGTGAATTGGCTATCGGCCGATTACAAACGCCAACTCAAGCAGCGCGTGCGCGAATTGTTTTAGTCTGACGCGGAATCCCACAGACTTCCGACCCCATTTTTTGTCTGCTGTTAAGCTTTGTGAAATCAAGAATGGGCTATTGAGTTCAAGACCATTCCTTATTATTTTCGCGGTTTCGTTTATCTTTCGCCAACGACTACGCTATTTGTGAAAAAAGAAGACTCTATAATTGTACGGTTCTATGAAGCTTTCCGGCAAAAGGATGCTGTAGCCATGGCGGCCTGCTATCATCCCGACGCTGTCTTCAACGATCCCGCTTTCGGGTATTTATATGGTGATCAAGTGGGTCAGATGTGGCGGATGCTCATCGAACGCAGTAAAGGTGACCTGGTCATTTCTTATTACAATGTGCTTCAAGATGACCAAAAGGGAATTGCGAAGTGGGAGGCGAGGTATACCTTCAGTCTTACCGGACGACGGGTACACAATAAGATCAATGCTTCCTTCGAGTTTCGCGACGGACTCATCATATCCCATGACGACTGTTTTTCCTTCACACGGTTTTGCGGCATGGCTTTCGGATGGAAAGGAATGATGATGTCGCTCCTCCCCTGGTTCCGCACGGGCTTTCGAAAGAAATCGCGCAAAGTGCTGGAAAAATACATCGAGAGTAAAAAGTAGTTCAGGGCACATTCGTGCAAATAGCGAACAAGCCTACACACGCTATCCCTTCATCCCTGTATTTCAGCCACTCAGCTGAGAAATGAGGAAACGCGCAGCTTTTATTATTCCTTATTCTTTCTCCAATTCGTCGTTGCGTTTTGCGCGCTGCATGGGGTTCTCCTCACCTCGTCGGTTGCCGTTCTCCTTCTTAAACACTTCGAATCTTGACGGTGTGGGACGTGGCGGCCAATAGTTGTTGGATATATCCGTGTCGGCCGTTTCCAATAATGGATCCAATGAAATACGAGCAGCTTCCTTCTCGGTAACAAACACTTTAGTTACCTCCAACTGACCTTTTCGCCAGATTTCAGCAGGAATATGTCGGGTTTCACGTGTTCCATCCACATACTCAAACTCAACGATCAGTGGCATGACCAATCCACCAATGCGCTCAAACGTTATTTGATAAAAATTACGCTGGCTATTGAGGTATTGCTTTTCGTCATCGTCCAGTTTCGAAAGGAAATCCTGGTATTCCTGATTATCCAGTTTAGTAACCCCATATACATCTCGGGTGGTGTAAAAATCATTGAGCTTAGGATCCTTTTCAATGTAGGTTTGAGGGACATCCGTCAAATCTCGCTCCAGTGAAATATCAGTTGGCTTTTCCTCATCACGCGCCTTCTGGAAGTTGGTTTCAGTCTGCGGATCCCCGGTATCCATTTGGTACCACTTCACCGACTTCAAAGACATATCGCAGTGGTCGTTGGTATAAAACCATCCACGCCAAAACCAATCGAGATCAACCGCGGAGGCATCTTCCATGGTTCTGAATAAGTCGGCCGGAGTTGGATGTCGGAAAGCCCAACGTTCGCAGTACTCCTTGAATGCATAGTCAAACAACTCCCTTCCCATTACAGTTTCGCGAAGGATATTCAAGGCTGTGGCCGGTTTGCCATAGGCATTGTTACCAAATTGAAAAATGCTTTCCGAATTCGTCATTATAGGAGAAATGCGCGACTTATCTCCTCCCATGTAGTCGGTAATGTTGCGTGCCGGTCCCCTGCGCGTGGGGTAGTTGCGGTCCCATTCCTTTTCGGCCAGGTATTGGCAGAAGGTATTCAACCCTTCGTCCATCCAGGTCCATTGACGTTCATCGCTATTGATGATCATTGGGAAGAAATTGTGTCCCACTTCGTGGATGATTACTGAGATCATTCCATATTTGGTGCGCTCGGAGTAGGTTCCATCAGCTTCGGGCCTGCCGCCGTTGAAGCAAATCATGGGGTACTCCATTCCAATCCATTTGGTATGCACAGAGATAGCTACCGGATATGGGTAGTCTATGGTGTGCTTGCTGTACACCTTTAAGGTGTGAGCTACAGCCTTAGTGCTATACTGTTCCCACAATGGATTGCCTTCTTTAGGATAGTAACTCATGGCCATTGGGCGCTTGTCGCCGACCTGGACACCCATCGCATCCCAAATGAATTTCCTTGATGAGGCAAACGCGAAATCGCGCACATTCTCGGCATCAAACACCCAGGTTTTCGTACCGGAAGCTTTTTCCTTTTCGGCTTCCCGGGCTTCTTCTTCCGTCACAATCATCACCGGTTGATCGGCATTTCGGGCCTCGTCCATCCGTTGGCGCTGCTTGCCGGTAAGGATGCTCTTGGCGTTGCTCAAGGTACCCGTAGCTCCTACAATATGATCACTTGGTACGGTGATCTCTACGTGGTAATTGCCAAAGTTGAGCGTAAACTCTCCCGCTCCCAGAAACTGCTTGTGTTGCCAACCCTCATTGTCACAGTACACCACCATGCGTGGATAGAACTGAGCAATTGTATAAATGTAGTTGTCTTCGTCTTCAAAGTACTCATAACCCGAACGCCCGCCAATCTTCATGCGGTCGTTGATGTTATACCACCACTTGATCGAAAAAGAAACCTTGCCCCCCGATTTGAGTGTTTGAGGCAGGTCGATACGCATCATGGTTTTGTTGATCGTGTAAGCCATGTCCTTACCCGATGCGTCTTTAACATGATCAATCTTGAATCCCCCGTCAAACCAGGGTTCCATTTTCATCACGTCTTCAATCGACATCTCTTCCCCTACCTCACTTTCGCGAACCTTGTGCGAATCTGAGTCTTTAGCCCGCACATTTTGATCAAGCTGAAGCCATATATAGTCCAGATTATCAGGCGAGTTATTGGTATAGGTGATCTGTTCTTCTCCATATATCCGCTGATTCGCATCGTCGAGGATGATCTTCATTCGGTAGTCGGCTTGTTGTTGCCAGTACTCTGAACCGGGCGCTCCCGAAGCGGTGCGGTAACCGTTGGGATCAGGAAGTTCTGTCCCCAGTTGCTTGAAAGGATTTTGATTGGTATTCTCTTGTCCAAAAAGTGCAATACTGCAAATGGCAAAGCTGAAAAGTAAGGTAATGCGGTGTATCATGATTCAAGGTTCTGAGCGTAAATGTACGCAATGGAATCAGTTGGCCCCACATGAAAATGATGAACGGCGTAAAGTTCGTTGGGAACTATCGGGGTAACGCTATGTTCGCCACGAAGTGACGAAAAAAACCTACGGATGGGCTGCTACCCACACTTCGCCATCTTCGAATATTTCCTTCTTCCAGATGGGAACCGTTTCCTTCAACGTATCAATACAAAATGCACAGGCCTCAAATGCAGCTTTACGGTGAGCAGCCGACACGGCAATAACCACGGGAACCTCTCCAATCTGCAACTTACCCGTGCGGTGGTGAATGGCTATTTTATGGACGGGCCAGTTCTGTAAGGCGCGTTGGGCAATGCGCTCCATTTCTTGAATTGCCATGGGCTCGTAGGCTTCAAACTCAAGGGCTACTACACTTTTTCCGCTCGTGGCATTCCTCACGGTACCTACGAATACCACTATCCCGCCCGCAGAGTCATCTGATACCCATTGACGGCATGCCGATTCATCCAGTGGATCAGAAGTGAGGTGTATGAACCAATCGCGTTTTGACATGGTGCAAATGTAACTCAAATCACACCATTCCCTTATTGTATCCCCGGTCACAGAGCACGCCCCGGAGTCAGATTACCTTTGTGGAAACAAAACTCAAGAATATGTTTTCGATTGGATCACTTTTCTCAAAAAGCAGCAAAATTCAGGAAATGATGAATGCAGGAGCTGCAGTAATTGACGTTCGAACTCCAATGGAATTTGACGGTGGCCATTACAATGGCAGTATCAATATACCTCTCGACCAACTTCCATATGAGTTGGATCGCATCAAGGGAATGCAAAAACCTATCGTTGTAGTGTGTCGAAGCGGCGCGCGCAGTGGACGGGCAGCAGGTTTCCTCTCTCAAAACGGATTGGAAGTAGAAAACGGCGGTCCCTGGACAGCACTCTAATTCAGATCCTTGGGAGTGGGACTGAAACTACAAGACGTTTGAATAAAGATCTTAGGCTTTTTGGTTAATAGGGCACAATTCTCCGGAATTGGCCCTTTTTATTTCTATACCTCCTCTCTATCTTACTCGTGGTACTCTATCCACAAGTCGTATTTTTGAATGCTAAACTGCTACCGAGGCAGATTAATAATAACACACACAACACAAGTATATATGAAAGCAACAATTCTCATCAATTTCCTGGCGCTGGTTTTCCTCACGGCATGCGGCCCAACCACACAAACCAGCCAGGCACAGCAACCCAATGTCGCCAAGGATATTACCGTACAGGAATT
>JAGQVX010000098.1:555-14418 GCA_020437755.1 Flavobacteriales bacterium | reverse complement strand
GGATCATATGTCGTCCCCGCACTTCGTACGGGGCTAAATTGTTAAGCCCCTTCAGGGCTGAAAAGGAAACTTGAATTGGGGAGTGATGACCGAATTGTAGGCGGACTTGCATGAATATTGAGATTTTCACTTGACGCGCAGGTGGCTCAACATTTTCCTGTATGAGTGTTCCGCACAACAACGGCGCGATAAATCGCGCCGCTGCCGGTTGGGTTTTCATAAATTCCTTGTTTTACCTTTTGTCTTTCATCTTGTGCAAAAAAAAGGAGCCGCTATTCCTTGATAATCGGGAGAACTTTCCAAAATTTGCATGTCCCCGAAGGGATATTAATAAACGCCAGTAATGGGAATGAAAGCCGTAGCAACCGTGGTTTTTTTTCTGGCACTGTCTTTCTCCCTCTCCGCCACCCTTGTGCTGAGAGAAAACATCCAGTTTGATTTCGATGTTTGGCGCGTCAACTCCGACCAGCGCCTGACCCTGGAGGATTTTATGCGTCAAAGTGAGGGCTTCATTATTGAGAAAATCGATATCGAAGGGCATTGCGACGAATTGGGAAGTGAATACTACAATCTGGAACTCAGCGAGAAAAGAGCGCTTGCCGTGTACGATGTGCTGGTAGAACGTGTTCCCGATGAAGGGGATTATGAGATCCGCTACGTGGGTGAACGACACCCATTGTCGCTTAAGAACGATGACCTCAACAGGTGTGTCGTAGTCACCATGTACCTTTTAGAACCCAACGTGCACTACAGGGGTGAGAACCTTACCGTGGACCTGTTTCCGGAAGAATTTCCCAAACGCGTTGCGATGGAACCCACCGAGGTTCAGCCCGTGAAACAAACCCGACAACCTCCTAAGAGCACATTGATCCCTGAGAATTTCAAGGAGCTGGGTCAGTTTCGTATCGAGAGCATCTACTTTCACGGCAACAGTGCAGTGGTGAAAAGCGAGTCGGATCCCGCCCTGGAAGAGCTTGCTGAGTTTATGTTATTCTACGACGATATCCACATACGCATAGAAGGGCATGTCAACGGCAAAATGGGTCGTGGCTATCTCAAAAAAGCTTCACGAAGCAATCCTGAACGGCATGCATATAAGAATGGGAAAGACCTGTCGCTGGCCCGGGCGGAATCGGTTAAGGATTACCTGGTGGCGCAAGGTGTGGATGAATCGCGTGTGGAATGTGAAGGAAAGGGGGGAAGCGAAATGCTTTACAAACGGCCCAAAACTCAGAAGGAGAATGCTGCCAATCGGCGCATTGAGATTATCATTGTGAACAATTGAGAATTCTTGCAGGTTTCTTCTGTGGAGCAACGAGAATTTACTCAAATTTGCCCCATCAGCTATGGATCACACTTACTGCAATTCCGAATACGCATATTCCCGATGGAAGAGCCGACCTGTGCAGGTAGGTTCCATCATTATAGGGGGCGACCATCCCATCCGCATTCAGTCGATGACGACTACCGATACCATGGATACGAAGGGTTCGGTGGCGCAGAGTCAACGCATGATCGAAGCGGGGAGCGAGCTGGTTCGTCTTACAGCTCCCAGTAAAAAGGAAGCAGAGAATTTGAGGGAAATCAAGGCCGGTTTGGAACGCCTGGGCTTGCATGCGCCGCTTGTGGCCGACATTCATTTTACGCCCAATGCTGCTGAAGTGGCGGCAGATTATGTGGAGAAGATACGTGTGAATCCGGGGAATTATGCCGACAAGAAAAAATTCGAAACACACGATTATTCCGATGAAGGCTACAGCGCCGAGTTGGATCGAATTCGCGAACGGTTTTCTCCGTTGGTGATCAAGTGCAAGCAGTTGGGTCGAGCCATGCGCATTGGCACCAATCACGGGTCGCTTTCCGACCGCATTATGAGCCGCTATGGCGACACTCCTAAGGGGATGGTAGAATCGGCCATGGAGTTTATCAGAATATGTCGTGAGCACGATTATCACGAACTGGTCATTTCCATGAAGTCGAGCAATCCGCAGGTTATGGTGCAAGCTTACCGATTGCTGGTGCATCAGATGATGCAAGAGGGCATGAACTATCCATTGCACCTGGGTGTAACGGAAGCCGGCGATGGCGAAGACGGCCGCATTAAGTCGGCGGTGGGAATTGGTACGTTGCTCGAAGACGGACTGGGAGATACCATTCGCGTGTCCCTTACGGAGGAACCCGAAGCGGAGCTCCCGGTAGCGCGCATGCTGGCCGAGCGATACGCACAGAGGAGTGGGGCTGAAGTGGCCCATGAAGAGCGCATGACCGATGCCTTCGCCTACGCGCGGCGGGAGACGGCGGAAGTATTGAATTTGGGTGCGCATCAGGTGCCTCGTGTGGTCCTGGACTACAGTGCGCGTGAGGAGATTACTGCAGCTTCATTGTTTGCTGTGGGGTATCAATACAGCGTTGATCTCGACAAGTGGACCATCAAAGACCAGGCGTGCGACTTCATTTATACCGGAACCCGGGAGTTGGATTTTGCCATACCCGGTACGTTGGGAGTGCTGGTGGATGCAGCTTTCTGGACCGGCGCAAAGGAGCGTCATTATCCTCTTTTTACGGCTGAGCAATGGCCGGGTGCGGAGGCTGTCGATCCCAAAATGAACGTGGTGCGCGCCGGCATTGCCGATTTGTCGGCGTCATTTATAAGTTCTCTGCACAAGGCAAATGTGGTATTAATGCTCCACACCGCACATGAACACGGCATGGCGGAACAGAGAGCGGCTTTTTGGCGGTTGATGAAGCATGGCTGTCAGATTCCCGTGATTGTGGAACGTTCGTATGACCATTTGGCGGATGCCTTCTTATTGTATGCCAGTACCGACACCGGCGCATTATTGCTCGAAGGACTGGGTGACGGAATCATGCTCCGCGCACCACAATTAAGTCCGAAACTGATCAACGATACCTCATTTGGCATATTGCAAGCCACGCGCACACGGATTTCCAAGACCGAATACATCAGTTGTCCATCCTGCGGTCGCACGTTGTTTGACTTGCAAGAGACCACGGCGCGCATTCGCCAACGTACCCACCACCTCAAGGGGGTGAAAATTGGTATTATGGGATGCATAGTAAACGGACCGGGCGAAATGGCCGATGCCGACTACGGCTATGTGGGCACAGGCCCCGGTAAAGTGACGCTTTACCGCGAAAAGGAGGTGGTAAAGCGCAATGTTCCTGAGTCAGATGCTGTTGACCAACTCATTCTACTCATTCAAGAGCATGGGGATTGGGTGGATCCGGTTTAGTTGTTTCTCAAGGCTTTGTGCGGAGGTAATTTCTTCCGGAGCCAATGGTGATTTTTATTTCGTGAAGAGTTTGGCTTTTGTGGATGCGTTGAATTGAATGATGGCCACATCAGATCGGCTGATACAATGTCAATCGACCAAGTCAATGCCTCCTCTAAGTTGAAGTGTTCGTACCTGCTACACGGCCAAAATTTTGGAGTCACCTGCTTTTTTCATTCTAAGCAAAAACAGCTAAATTGGTTGTTATTGGACGGGTATCAGGAGTGCGTATTGGAGTATAAACATATTCTATTACCAAGATCCAGGCTGACTTCTGTCCTACAACGGGAGCATAATCATACAAACAATAACTTCATTTTCTTATGAATGCCTTCTTCCCACTTGTTTTGGCGTTTGCGGTTTTAAACTGCACACATGCGTCTTCCCAAAACTTGGTGCCCAACGGTTCTTTTGAGGAGTATATTGATTGTCCTACTGCTTTAGATATGCTAGGCACTCATTGTGAGGGCTGGTTTAGTTCTAGGGGTACGTGTGATTACTTTCATGCTTGTAAAAGTACTTGGGGGGTTTCTGTGCCTAGCAATTTGTTTGGATTTCAGGAAGCTTTAACCGGGCAAGGGTATGCAGGGTTCGTAAATTTTGAAACGGCTTCTGTAAACTACCGCGAACACATGAGTGTTGAACTTGTCGATTCTATGCATCAGAATGAAGAGTATTTTGTTTCGTTCTACGTTTCGTCCGCTTATGAAGAAACCTGGATGAACAAAGCATCAAATGGACAAGGAGCCTATTTTACCACGGTTAAGCACAGTAGTCTGTGGGATGAAGATCCAGAAGACAATCCAAGTCCTTTGAATGGTAACGGCGTTATTCTGAATGAAGCAATCATCTCTGATACTAGTTCTTGGGTTCAGCTCAGAGGAAGCTTTATCGCGGATTCGTCATACACTTACCTAGTATTAGGTGCAATGCTTTTCGATGTTGACATTGACACCATAAGTATTGAAGGGAACACCACATATGGTTCGTCATATTATTATGTAGATGAAGTCAGAGTAAGTACAGACTCATCATATGCTTGGGGATTACTTCCAGCACGAATTCCTTCAATCAATTCAAATCCAATTTCAATTTACCCCAATCCAGTTTCAGAACATCTCAAAATTCAGTCTACGGATTTACTGGAAATGGTAGTCTTTTTTGACATGAACGGGAGAAAAGTAAAAGAGGAAGAATTAAAAAATCAAACGACAAGTTCAGTTGATGTGGGCGATCTGCCACCTGGATTCTACATAGTTCAATTATTGAAAAAGGACGGTAGCTGGCATTCCAAGAAAATGATCAATAATTAGCAAAATGAAAATACCAGCGAAACAAATTTCTTTTTTGGTCTTCTTAATAGGTAATGCATATTTTGGAGCAGGCCAATCAGATCTGCTGAATCATACCTCGGCAACTCCTACACATTACCTTGGCTGGGATGACAACACGACCTTCGACCTCAACATCAAACATGAAGGCGAGTATCATATTAACTGGTTTACGTTTGACGAACAACGCATGCGTCTCACAAGCGCAGGTCTTCTCGGCTTAGGCACAACAGATCCTCAGAATTGTTTTCATATTCATGATGCTTCGGGGGCAGGACTCAACTTGACAACCAACGGCACTGGAAGTACCGGAACTGATGGGATGGCGTTGTCTATGACGGACGTGAATTTTTAACTCTCACGAACACCCGTTATTGGCGATCAAGAATTCAACTCATTCGCACCGGGCTCAACGGTGGGGATGGCTTCGTTGTCATTTGCCGAATGGCTCTCTACTTCCTCCTTTACGGGAGTTGCAAAGAATGTACGCTGGCGGATAATGATCCATGCTACTCCGCAGGTGATGGCGGAGTCAGCCAGATTGAAGATGGGTTGGAAAATTTCGGGGGTGCCATCGATGAAGGGCATCCACTCGGGCCAGCGCACGGTGAAGTGAAACATATCCACAACGTGTCCCATGAGGAAATCGGCATAGCCGCCGCCATCGGGCAGAAACTGGGCTACTTCATGGTAGCTGGACGAGAAGAGCACCCCGTAAAATACACTGTCGATAATATTCCCAAGCGCGCCGGCAAGGATAAACCCAACACTGACGATGAGTCCCGGGTGTGCTTTTTGGCGGTTGAGCCGGCGCATGTAGAAGACAATAGCCACCACGGCAACGATTCGAAAAACGGTAAGCAGAAGCTTGCCCTTGTCGCCGGGAAGAGCCCATCCGAATGCCATACCCTCATTCTCCACGAAACGCAGTTCGAGAAATTTCGCTCCGTATTCGGGGATGGCCTCATTGATGGTCATGTTGAGTTTGACCCAAATCTTGAGCACCTGATCCGCGATAATCAGGAGGATGGTTGTGAGAATGGCTTTCTTCATCTAGTGAATGGGCCGGATTACTGTTGGTTCTTCGCGTCGATGCTCAAGGTAGCATGAGGCACAAGGCGCAAGCGCTCTTTGCGAATCAGTTTTCCGGTAACCCGGCATACGCCGTAGGTTTTATTCTTGATGCGAATCAACGCATTTTCAAGCGATTCAATGAACTTCTCCTGTCGGGAAGCAAGTTGAGCAGTCTCCTCACGACTCATGGTTTCCGAGCCGTCTTCCATCATTTTAAATGTGGGGGAGGTGTCTTCTGTACTATTGTCACTGGCATGCGACAAGGATTGCTTCAACTCAGCCAGGTCGGTTTTGGCTTGTGCCAATTTTACCAAGATAAGTTCTTCGAACTCCTTCAAATCCTCGTCAGAATATCTTACTTCTGCCATACCTTACGTATTAATTCAATTTTTCTATCGAAATTCTGGTAGAAATGGTTTCGTCGATTTCCACTTCTGCACCTTCGGTCATCTCATCAACCAGTACCAAATCATCGGCCAGAGTTTCGGCGCAAATATACTTTAAATTGTTTTGCAGAGCCGTGTCTATTGCAGCATGGCTCCTGATTTTGAGGTGGATGCGATCGGTTACTTCCAGACCGGAATCTTTCCTCATATTTTGGATGCGATTTACGAATTCTCGCGCTAGTCCTTCTTCCTTCAATTCATCGGTAAGTTGGATGTCCAGAGCAACGGTCACCCCGTTTTCGCTCACCACGGTCCACCCCGGAATGTCCTGGGCAGCAATTTCCACATCTTCCAACGTCAACTCGACGGGGGTATTGTCAATTTCGAATGAATAACTGCCCGACTGCTCAAATTCACCGATAGTAGTCTGATCCATTCCTCCAACATGAGCGGCGATTTGCTTCATGATTTTGCCGTATCGCGGACCAAGTGTTTTAAAATTGGGCTTGATGGTTTTCACCAAAACATTGTCGCTTCCCTTGAGGTATTCCAGTTCCTTGACATTGACCTCCGAAAGGATCAACTCCTCTACAGCCTGCAATCGGGATTCAAAAGCGGCGTTGAGCACAGGAATCATAATGCGTTGAAGCGGTTGTCTCACGCGGTGACGCTCCTTCTTGCGCAGAGCGAGAACCATACTGGTCACTTGTTGAGCCAGACTCATACGCTGCTCCAGTTCCAGGTCGATGCACGCTGCATCGGCAACAGGGAAGTTGCTCAGGTGCACGGATGCAGCTGTGTCCCGCTTGCTCACTGCGTTGAGGTCGCGGAAAAGCTGGTCGGCATAGAACGGGGCAATGGGCGACATCAACTTAGCGATGGTTTCGAGACAGGAGTAGAGCGTTTGGTAGGCCGAGATCTTATCAGCCGAATAGCTGCCTTTCCAGAAACGGCGTCGGCACAGGCGTACGTACCAGTTGCTGAGTTCGTCAACTACAAATTCCTGAATGGCTCGTCCGGCGCGTGTGGGCTCATACGTTTCATACGCCTCCTGCACTTTGTTGATCAGTGAGTTCAGACGCGAAAGGATCCAGCGATCGATTTCGGGTCGATCGGCAAGGGGCAGATTTGCCTCCGCGTAGGCAAACCCATCAACATTGCCATATAGTGACAGGAATCCATACGTATTATATAAGGTGCCGAAAAACTTGCGTTGGACCTCAACGATTCCGTCTTCGTCAAATTTCAGGTTGTCCCATGGTTGGGCATTGGTAATCATGTACCACCGCGTAGCATCGGGACCATATTTCTTCAAGGTATCGAAGGGATCAACGGCATTGCCCAATCGCTTAGACATTTTTTGTCCGTTTTTATCCAGTACCAATCCATTGGAAATCACATTCTTATACGCTACCGAGTCAAAGCACATGGTAGCAATAGCGTGAAGGGTGTAGAACCAGCCACGGGTTTGATCCACTCCTTCCGCGATAAAGTCGGCCGGGAAGGACTTACCCTGTTCGATACGATCTTTATTTTCAAAAGGGTAGTGCCATTGAGCGTAAGGCATCGAACCCGAGTCGAACCATACGTCGATGAGGTCGGATTCGCGGTACATCCGTTTGCCGGATGGCGACACCAACACCATTTTGTCGACGTAGTTTTTATGCAGGTCGAACGTATGATAATTATCTTCCGACATATCCCCCGGAACAAAATGAGCCAGTGGGTTGCTATCCATGAATCCCGCTTCCACAGAGGCTTCGCAGGCTTTTTTCAATTCTTCCACCGAGCCGATACACCACTGTTCGGATTTGTCTTCCGTTTGCCAAATAGGGATAGGGATTCCCCAAAAGCGTGAGCGCGACAGGTTCCAGTCGTTGGCATTTTCGAGCCAGTTTCCGAATCGGCCTGTACCGGTGCTTTCCGGTTTCCAATTGATGGTTTTGTTGAGCTCCACCATGCGGTCGCGGCGCTCCGGAACCTTGATGAACCAGGAGTCGAGCGGATAGTAGAGTACCGGCTTATCGGTTCTCCAGCAGTGTGGATAGCTGTGCTCGTACTTACGCACGTCAAAGGCACGGTTGCGTTCTTTGAGGTCGATAGCTATTTCAACATCTACCGATTTGTCGGGCCGTTCACTGTCGGCATAGTAGTCTTCCTTCACATATTTACCCGAGAGTGGCCCCAGGTTTTCGACAAACTTCCCCTGTAAATCCACGAGTGGAACGAGGTTTTGGTTGGCGTCCAGGACGAGCATAGGAGGGACACCCGCATCGCGAGCCACCTTCATATCGTCGGCACCGAAAGTAGGAGCAATGTGTACGATACCCGTACCATCTTCGGTAGTCACGAAATCGCCCGGAATGACCCGGAACGCTTCGGCAGCATTTTCGGCGGGAAGCGCGTAAGGGAGCAATTGTTCGTAGCGAATTCCCACGAGGTCACGCCCTTTGCACTTTCCAATAATTTCAAAAGGTTCGTCCTTTTTGACCGGAAGATGTTTCGATACCAATGCCTCAGCGAGTACCACGGTGCATGCGGTATCCGTGTATTTGTTGGTGGTGTTGACTATAACGTAGTCGATATCCGGACCCACACAAAGCGCCGTATTGGAAGGAAGCGTCCAGGGCGTGGTCGTCCAGGCCAGGATGAACATTTGGCCTTGTGCCACCTTCCCTTGATCTATATGGCTTTGCAACTGAGCCAGAGAATGCTCCTCCACCGCAAATTGGGCCACCACAGTCGTATCTTTCACGTCTCGGTAGGTTCCCGGCTGGTTCAACTCATGTGAGCTCAGTCCGGTTCCTGCCTTGGGAGAGTAGGGCTGAATGGTGTAGCCTTTATAGAGAAGTCCCTGTGAATACAGCTTTTTAAGCAGGTACCACACGGTCTCCATGTACTTGTTTTCGTAGGTGATATAGGGGTCATCCATGGCCACCCAGTAGCCCATGAGTCGCGTGAGTTCGTTCCACACATCGGTGTATTTCATGACCGCCTCGCGACACGCTTTATTGTAGTCTTCAACCGTAATTTTGGTGCCGATATCCTCTTTGGTAATTCCCAGTTCCTTCTCCACGCCAAGTTCCACGGGCAATCCGTGTGTATCCCAGCCGGCTTTACGTTCTACGCGGAATCCCTGAAGGGTTTTGTAGCGACAAAAAATATCCTTGATGGTACGGGCCATCACGTGGTGAATACCCGGCATTCCATTGGCGCTGGGCGGACCTTCGAAGAAAACGAAGGGTTTTTCGGCCGGACGTGAATCGATACTCTTTTCAAAGATCTTCTCCTGTTCCCAAAATTCGAGGATTTGCGCGGCGGAGGCAGGCAAATCCAGGTTTTTGTATTCATGATACTTGACGCTCATCTCCTCCAAAATTAAAGTTGCGCGAAATTAGGGTTTTCAACTGGAAAAGTCGTGGCGGTAGCACGTGGAATCTCGGGTGTATTTAAGGGTTTTTAAGAAGCAGGCATTCGCCAAATGGGGTACCTGACGAAAAAAAACATACACCTGTATCCCTTTGATATAGAGGGATGTAAGAAAAATCTGACAAAAAAGTAAGAAAACAGGTAACCTTCTGTCGGTGGCTCTGGTACAAATACCTGAAAACAAATTAAAATCCGGCCTGGACCGGGTGTTTCGAGGAGCTTTTTGAAAGTGAGCTCTAAGAAGATAAAAACTTGAAATCATGAGAACGCCACAAACTCATCAGATCAGCCAGACTCAGAGTCTGACCCTGAAACCTCACAGGGAAATAAGTCGCATTCAATCCTTGAACTGGCGACCCAGAAGATAGATCAAACGCGGCCTAAGGGCCACTCTTACGACCATATATATCAGTTTAACATAACCGCCACAGTTATGAATCAGACAACCTATGCCCAAATTTTTGGGGCAACCAACCGAAACCGAAGCCTGCTCGTAGGCGCCTTGATGGTGCTGCTGAGCACGGTAGGCATGCAAGCCCAGCTTGTGGTTGACGAAAATGCCACGAATGCCGAAATGGTCTCCCTGATCGAAGGAACGGGGCTTACCATTTCGAACTTCACCATCACTGCCGGAAATAACCAGCAGTACGGAACCTTCACCTACACTCCGGACGGCGTGTTGGGACTTGATCAGGGGATCATGCTCTCGACCGGTGACCTGGATCAGGCAGTAGGACCGAATGATCAGGATGACGCGTCGATCAACCAGCCGAATTACACCGATCCTGACATCACTATGATTTCACCACTTGCGTCAAATGACGCGGTGGTTATTGAGTTTGATGTGGTACCGAAGTGTGATACGATTCAAATCGATTTCGTATTTGCCTCCGAGGAGTACAACGAATACGTTTGTTCATCGTTCAACGATGCATTCGCATTTTTCGTGAGCGGTCCGGGAATCTCCGGTCCATACTCCAATAGTGCAGAAAACTTTGCAATTCTCCCCGACGGAACGGATGTGGCGATTGGTTCGGTGAATAACGGAAGTGCGGGAGCGTGGGGTGATCCGGCCAACTGTACCAGTTTGGCGAATGCCGCATACTTTGTGGATAATACCGGAGGTGCTGATTTGCAGCATGATGGTTTTACCGTTCCATTGAGCGCAAAGGGTGTGGTTGTACCTTGTGCTACTTACCACGTAAAGCTGGTTATCGCCGATGCCGGAGATAGCTCGTACGATTCTGTGGTATTTCTAAAGAGCTTTTCTTGTCCCGGCCAGTTGGTAGAAATTGCAGCCGACCCTATTTATAACGAAGCAGTTGAAGGTTGTCAGCTCGCTTTGTTCACCATGGAGCGTTCGGGAGACGAGACCGTTTCATTGGATGTAGATGTGGCATTGGGTGGAACAGCCACCTACGGTGTGGATTATCAGTTGGTAGATATTGGCTGGAATCCGATTCCATCAACTATCACATTTGCTCCAGGAGAAACATCTAAGGCCTACATCCTACAGTCCTACTCTGACGCCCTAGTCGAGGTTATGGAAACCGTTGATATTACGCTGGAGTGGTACATATGTACCGAGCTTCAGACATCGGTACAAACTTTCGAGATTTACGACCCTTATGTAAATATTTATTGTCAGAACGACACGACTATATACACGTTCCCTGGTTCATGTGGGACTAATTATTCATTTCCATACCCGACTACAGAGTCGGGATGCCCGGTTTCGCTCCAGCGACTTGATGGAAATGGTTATTCTTCAGGGAGCTTTTTACCGGTCGGAACGTACACATTCACCTGGCAAGCATCTACCGATATTGGAGGTGCTACTGATGTGTGTTCAAACACCGTTACGGTAGTTGACAATGAGGCACCAACCATTTCATGCGGAGGTGACATAACCCAGGATGTAGATCCCGGACTTTGTACTGCTTATGTATCGATAACCACGCCTACGGCGACTGACAACTGCGGAGTAGCAAGTGTTGTCAATGATTTTAATGGTACATCGGACGCATCGGATGATTATCCAAGCGGAATCACCAACCTTACCTGGACCATTACTGATATTCACGGTAATGTTTCGACATGTGTTCAGGTCATTACGATCAATAACCCAAGCGGTGGGTCGTTGGGTTGTCCGGTAGACATCACCGTTGGTGTTGACCCGGGTGTATGTACCGCAAGCGGTGTTGCACTAGGTAGCCCAACTTACACGGGAACTTGTGCACCGGTAATTGCATCGGCTACCAATGATGCCCCGGCAACATTCCCATTGGGAACAACTACAGTAAACTGGGTAATTGTTGATGGCAATGGAGTAACCTACAACTGTACTCAAGATGTAACTGTAATTGACGATGAAGGTCCGGCATTTTCTTGTCCGGCCGATGTAGTACAATCGGTTGACCCGGGTTTGTGTACTGCCAATGTTACGATTCCGGTGATTACATCATGTGTCACGGTAGATTCAAACGATTTTGAAAGCGGATGGGGAATCTGGAATGACGGTGGAAGTGACTGTCAACGAAATATTTCAGATGCGGCTTTTGCAAGCAGTGGTTCATACTGTGTGCGGATTCGCGACAATAGTGGGTCTTCTAACACGACTACCAATACGCTTGATTTATCGGCCTACGACTACATCACGGTTGATTTCAACTACACCACCGACGGTATGGAGACCAACGAAGATTTTTGGTTGGAGCTCTCTACGAATGGTGGTGGATTCTTTGCTTTTATTGAAGAATGGGATCAGGGTGATGAATTCACCAACGGAAATTTCTATTCTGATCAAGTAGTTATCCCAGGACCATTTACGGCCAATTGTCAGTTGCGATTTACATGTGATGCATCCGCAAATGATGACCGGGTTTATCTCGATGATATAGTTATTACAGGTTGTATTTCACTTGACGCTTGTTCGTCGGCAACCGTAGTGAATGACTATACTGGTACAAATGATGCTTCGGGCGTTTATCCGGCAGGAACCACTGTTGTTACCTGGACGGGAACTGATGGCAACGGTAATACCACGGTATGCACGCAAAACGTAACCATCACAGAAAACATCAACCCGACTATAGTTTGTCCGTTGCCGGTTTCAGCCAATACAGATTCAGGTAGCTGCACAGCGACTGGAGTTGCATTGGGCTCTCCGGTTACAAGCGATAACTGCGGTGTGGCTTCTGTGACCAATGATGCCCCTGCAGCATTTCCAATCGGGACGACTGTGGTGACATGGACGGTTACCGATAATGCCGGCAATACGGCTACTTGTACTCAGAACGTGACAGTTTCGGACAACGAAAACCCTGTAATTACATGTCCTGCAGTGGTTAACGCAGTAGCCGATGCTGGCTCATGCTTTGCCACAGGTATTTCACTGGGTTCACCGGTAACCACAGACAACTGTGGAGTGGCATCAGTAACAAACAATGCCCCTGCTTCATATCCTGTAGGTACCACGGTAGTGACCTGGACCGTAACAGATAATGCCGGGAACAGTGCAACATGCTCTCAAAATGTAGTAGTAACAGACAACCAGAACCCGGTGATTTCGTGTCCGGCTATGGTATCAGTCTCAACTGATGCAGGAGCTTGCACGGCATCGGGTGTCGCTTTGGGATCACCAACAACATCTGATAATTGTGGAGTCGCTTCAGTGACTAATAATGCACCAGCGACATATCCAATTGGAATTACAACTGTTACCTGGACGGTAACAGATAACAACGGAAATATTAGTACATGCACACAGAATGTATCTGTAACGGATTCTGAAGTTCCAACAATTGCCTGTCCGGCAGCTGTTACAGCTTCGACTGATCCGGGTTCATGTACAGCAAACTCACTTTCTTTGGGAACACCGGTTGCATCGGACAATTGTGGTGTGGCGTCACTTGTCAATGATGCACCGGCTTCTTTCCCAATAGGTACAACTGTCGTAACCTGGACGGTTACAGACAATTCAGGAAACACCGCCACCTGTACACAGAATGTTTCTGTGTCAGACAATGAGAATCCGGTAATAACATGTCCGGCAGTAGTAAACGCAGTAGCCGATGCAGGCTCATGCTTTGCAACGGGCGTGTCTTTGGGATCACCGGTAACAAGTGATAACTGTGGCGTAGCTTCAGTAACCAACAATGCACCGGCATCATACCCTGTAGGAACAACAGTAGTAACCTGGACAGTAACCGACACAGCAGGTAACACTGCAACGTGTACTCAGGATGTAGTGGTAATCGACACCGAAGCACCA
Organism: Flavobacteriales bacterium; assembly: GCA_020437755.1. Classification (GTDB taxonomy): domain Bacteria; phylum Bacteroidota; class Bacteroidia; order Flavobacteriales_D; family Sanyastnellaceae; genus JADFAK01. The sequence goes on along the minus strand of JAGQVX010000098.1, from coordinate 632 downwards.
GTAGTTGTATGTCCAGGTGATCAGAACGTATCAGCAGATATGAACTGTGAGTTCACCGTAGGTGACTACACTTCAAT
>JAGQVX010000098.1:0-545 GCA_020437755.1 Flavobacteriales bacterium | reverse complement strand
GGCCTCGGCAACAGATAACTGTGATGCATCACCTGTATTGACCCAGTCACCAACAGCGGGAACATTAGTAAGCGGTACAACGACTGTAACGGTAACAGCAACAGATGTATATGGCAATGCCTCAACATGCACCTTCCAGCTGATCGTAGTAGACAACACAGCGCCTGTAATTACAGTATGTGCAGTAGATGTAACCGAGCAATTGGACGGAAGCTGTGAGTTGTCGTTACCGGATTACACGGGACTAGTAACAGCGACAGACAACTGTGATTTGAGTTTGACCGTAACGCAATCACCATTGGCAGGCACGATCTTGTCGGGAGATGGGACGGTACAGACCGTAGTAATCACAGTAACAGACGATAATGGCAACAGCACGACTTGCAGCTTTGACGTGACCTTGGAAGACACAGTAGTTCCAGTAATTACGTGTCCGGCAGTGGTGAACGTAGTAGCCGATGCAGGCTCATGCTTTGCAACGGGAGTGGCTTTGGGATCACCAACTACCTCAGCTAACTGTGGTGTAGCGACAGTAACCAACAATG
>JAGQVX010000097.1 GCA_020437755.1 Flavobacteriales bacterium | reverse complement strand
TATAGCGATGTCGGATTTCTGCGGAATTGCAAACATATCTCAGGACCCGGCAATTGGGGCTTCTTTGCCCATAGGAAGTCATGTTGTGACTTTGGATGTAACAGACGCGAATGGCAATACAACCAATTGTGGTTTCAACCTGAACGTAACAGATGGCGCCGGACCTCAAATTTTCAGTTGTGTTCCCCTACAGCAAATTCCTGCTGATGCCGATTGTCAGGCATTACTCCCCGACTACACGGGAATGCTTGCAGTAGCATTTTGTGGAGGAGCCAATACCCCGTACACAGTGACACAAACACCGGCTGTCGGTACGATAATTAGTGGTACCCAACAAGTTGACCTGTTGGTTGAAGATGTGAATGGACTTACAGAATCGTGTTCATTTAATGTGGAAGTTGTTGACCAAACTGCACCCGCAATCGATTGCTCGGGGGTGAATCTTAATGTGACATTGAATGTCAATTGTCAGTTCATTGTTCCCAATATCACATCCCAGGTATCAACTAGCGATAACTGCGGTGGCGCCATATCGGTAACACAAAGCCCTGCTGCCGGAACCATGGCATCGCCCTCTTCGACCAACGTTACCTTGACTGCTACCGATCAGAATGGCAATCAAAGTTCGTGTACCGTTACGCTCGTGCCTCAAGATGTTCAGGCACCTTCAATCACCGTACTTCAGTCTGATTCTACTGTTTTTGTGGATGGACAATGCAAATACATGATGGCTTCCTTGATGAACATGATATCGTTCTCTGATGCATGTGGCGTGACTTCCATCAGTCAATCACCTGCCGCAGGAAGTTTTATGAATGAAGGAGATTTCACTGTGACTTTCACCGTAGCAGATGCTGCAGGGAATAGCTCTCAGGCGCAGGTACAATTGCATGTTGTAGACAATACTCCTCCCAACATTACCTTCTGCAACAACAATCAGATTGTTCCTTCGAACGCAAATTGTGAGGCGGTGCTGGCAGATTACAAACTTACCATTGCCGCATCCGACAACTGCTCGCCTACCAATGCGCTCGTTGTAACTCAGTCTCCCACAGCTGGGACCCTTATTCAGGGACAAACTACAGTGACACTTACCGTAACCGACGAAGCCGGTAACGCAAGTACTTGTGTTTTCAACGTTACACTCACCGATAGTGCACCTCCACAGGTGACCTGTCCTGCCAACCCTATTGAGGTTTCGGCAAATGATGAATGCATCTATGAATTGGAAGATTTTACATCACTGGTAACTGCCACCGATAATTGCGGCATTGATGAAATCATTCAGTCTCCGGCGCCGGGTACAGAACTGGCAATTGGAGACCATACCATTCAGTTTACCATCTTGGATTTTGCAGGGAATTCGGTGGCTTGCAGTGCTGATATTACTGTGGCTGACACATCAGCACCGGTTTTCAACGTGTCGAGCACCGTTGTCGAGTTGAATCTCGACGAGAATTGTTCTGCTGAACTGGGAGATCTTTCCGGATTGGTAATCATGGAGACGGAATGTTCGGAGTTCTCTATTAGCCAAAGTATGGCGGAAGGTACAATGCTGACAGCCGGTGAAAGCACCGTTACGATTACCGTTACCGACGTCAATGGCAATTCGACTGACCAGGACGTTACGGTGGTTGTCGCCGATACGACTGCTCCTATTGTTGATGCCCCTGCAGAGTTGGTCATCAACCAAAATGAAAATTGTGAATTTAGTATGCCTGATTTGTCGGGTGAAATATCCGCGTCAGACAACTGCACGTTACCGGCCGACCTGCAGATTGACCAGTTTCCGGCAGCTTCGACTCTGTTGACAGAAGGTACAACCGCAACTTTGATCGTTACGGATGAGTCGGGCAATGCTACTGAACTGGAAATAATCATTACTCCATTCGACGCATCCGCTCCTGTATTAGATTGTCCGGCTGCAGTGAATGACCTATCGGCCGATGAGAATTGCGAAGCGGTTGTTCCCGACTATACCGATTTGGCGAATGCCACAGATTGCTCACCCGTAAACGTTTCGCAGATTCCTGAAGCCGGAACCACCTTGACACTGGGCACCTTCGACATTTGGCTTTATGCCACTGATACCAACGGAAATCAGGATTCCTGCGTATTCCAGGTAGAGGTAGCTGATGTAACGCCACCCGTGTTCCTTGCCGAGGTTGATGATTTGATTTTGAGCATGGACGAGAATTGTACCGCAGCCATGCCATCGGTGATTCAAGATGGGCTCGCAACAGATAATTGCGACGGCGAATTGGAATTTGTTCAGTTTCCGCAGGAAGGGGAGCTGCTTGAAGTGGGAACTCATGCCGGATCGCTCCAGGTGATTGACGATGCCGGAAATGCGACACTTATTGCTTTCAGCATCGAGGTGACTGATACCACGCCACCGGTGATAGCGTGTGCGGAGCCTTTGAACATTGTGCTTTCTTTGGGCTGTACCTATTCAGTGGGAGATTTTACATCGCTGGTTCAGGTGGAAGATTGCTCGGGTTATGTCACCACGCAATCGCCTGCTGCGGGATCGATAATCAACGAAAGCACGACAATCACTTTTACTGTAGTAGATGCATTTGGCAATGAGTCTAATTGCGCCACAGATATTGTCTTGACCGATTTACAGTCACCTTTGATTGATTGTCCGGGCGACCAAACGATTCAGGTTTCCACGGGATGCGAAATGCTTATTCCGGATTTCCTGAGCACCGTTGCAGTCAGCGATAATTGCACGGTTTCAGAATACTCGCAATCGCCTCCCCCGGGGACTCCAATGGGCTCAGAGCTCACAGGAATAATAACGCTATTGGCTGAAGACGCCGCCGGTAATTCTTCAGTATGTCAGTTCGAACTGATCTTTGTGGATACCCTCGCGCCGCAACTGGACTGTCCGGAAAACCTTCAACTCGAGGTTGGGGCCGACTGTATGGCATTGCTGGAATATGAAATGACCAGCATGGAGGCATGTGAAGACCTTACCTGGGAGCATCTTTCCGGGCCGCTCTCGGGAGATGAGCTCACAACCGGTAATTACGAAGTATCGTTCAAGGCTACTGACATGGCCTTGCTCGAAACCGTATGCACATTCAATGTAGAAGTGGTTGATGTAACTGCTCCTGAAATCACCTGTCCGGATAATATCGAATCCTGCGTTCCTGAAGTGACTTTTGGGGAGGTTGTCTTTTCTGATAATTGTGAAGTGCTTGAGCTCGTGCAGACTTCGGGTTCTGATTTCCAGTCGGGTGCGTCATTCCCACTGGGTACTACGACGCTTGCATACGATGTAAGTGATGTGTCAGGCAACTCCGCGGTGTGTTCATTCGACATTACCATTTTGGAATCTTTGGAATTCAATTGGGAAGATCTTCCGGGAGTGATGTGTCAGGACGGAGTTCTGCTCGACCTGAATGAATTTGTGCCCGCCGGACTGGAAAACATCGTCTTTGCCGATCCTATTTCCGCCAACGGAACCTTCAATCCGGCTGATTTCAGTTCCGGTTCAATGATCTTTGAGGTAACCGCTTCTAACGGAAGTTGCGATGGAACAGCTTCTCAGGAAGTAGTTCTAGTGGAAATGCCTTCGGTGGATGCCGGTCCCGATCAGGAAGTCTGTGGATTGGAAGCCTCGCTTTTGGGCACCGCCACTGGGGATGTGACATGGACAGCTTCACAGCCTTCTACTACCATACTCTTTGCTAACGATACTGAGACTGACATCATTTCGGAAGTCTATGGCGCACAGTCATTCACACTCACTGCATCCAACCTCGGATGCCAGGCATCGGATGTTGTGCTCGTAACCTTCTTTGAGGCTCCTGCTGCAATTGAAGCGGGGCCTGATCAGGTGCTGCACTTCGAATCGGCAACTGAATTGGAAGGAGTCTATACTGGCGCTGGAACGACCACCTGGTCTGCCGAAAACGAAGACATTTGGTTCGATGATGCTACCGACCTGCTTTCGGGAATCGATGGACTACCCAGCGGAGAGAATATTATTTACCTCACTGCAGTCAACGGTGTTTGTCCAGCAATGATGGACTCCCTCATCATTTTTGTTCACGACTTATTGATCCCAACAGGTTTCTCCCCCAACGGCGATGGCACCAACGACCTCTTGGTTGTTGAAGGACTCGAAGATTGGCCGGGTAGCTCGATTGTGGTATTCAATCGCTGGGGAAAAGAAGTGTACAGCAACGACAATTATTCCAATGATTGGGACGGAAGCGGCCCTTCGGGCAGCCGCCTTCAGGATGATACCTACTTCGTAGTAGTGACGATTGATGGAATAGAACACAAAGGATATTTGATACTGAAAAGGTAGTGAACAGGCTATTCAAACATATCATTGCAGGACTCGTCCTGGTCATGGCAACTTCGGCTATGCTGGCCCAACACACGCCTTTGTTGAGTCAATACATGACCAACGGACTGCCATTGAATCCGGCGTTCGCGGGTTCGCGCGATGCCTTTAGCGTCGCCGGAAGCATGCGAAGCCAGTGGACCCAGTTTGACGGAGCTCCCAAGAATCAAACCTTCAGTATCCACGCTCCCATGAAGAATGAATCACTGGCCTTTGGGGTGTTGCTGTTCAATGATGAAATAGGAGTTACTCACGAAACGGGGATACATGCCATTGGAGCCTACCGTGTGAAACTGGGACAAGGACGCCTGTCATTTGGCTTGTCCGCAGGAATTTCCAACTATAGAAATAACTGGAATGAAGTCATCACTACCCAACACCAGGATGACGTTTTCCGAAGTGGTGATGATCGTTATCTGCTGCCCAACTGCGGTGCAGGAGTGTACTACTATACGCGAAAATATTTTGTAGGATTGTCGGCGCCTTTCATGCTCACCAGTCGGTATGCGGGAGGACAAAAATACGCGGTGGCTCACGACTTCAATGCTTATGATGTATTGCTCAATGGGGGGTATCGCATTAAAATCAATGAGACATTCTACACCACGCCATCAGCACTGGTCAAGTACAACGCCGGCGCCGGTATTCAAACCGATATCAACGCCGTATTGGGATACCGTGACTACGCCGAGTTCGGTTTTTCATTTCGCACGGGCGATGCGGTAATCATGCTGGTCAAGGTGAAGCCCACTCCTCAGTTGACGGTGGGATATTCGTTTGATTACACCATATCGAATCTCAATCGGTACGTAAATGGTGCTCATGAGGTAACCTTAATGTACGACTTCAAGTATAAGACTAAGGCCTCTAGTCCGAGGTTCTTTTAAATGAAATTGAAATCGATTAGACTGATATCGCTTGCGGTGTGCTTATTCGTGGTTCATCAATCGTGGAGCCAGGGATTTGCAGTGAAACCGTTTTCGTGGAATACGGCGTACAAAGAGTATGCGCCGGTGTTCTATGAAGATGGTATCGTGTTTTGTTCCAACCGCAAGAGTGAAGTCTTTAAAACCGTTACAGACCATGAAGAAGCATTTCTTACCGATCTCTATTTTGTATCCATTGGCTCAGATGGCAAGTCGGGTAAGCCTGAAATCTTTTCTGGTGAACTGGCCTCGTCTGTAAATGAAGGTCCGCTCGTGTTCACAACGAGTGGCGATACGATGTATTTCACCGCCAATGTGCGGCAGGAATTCCGAAAACGGGAGGCTAATCCGCTCGCTATTTGGATGTCGGTGAAAGCACAGGGCAAATGGACTGCTCCCGTCCTGGCTGATTTTTGCAGTGAAGATGATGGCTACGATGTTGCTCATCCGGCATTGTCGCCATCCGGCAAATGGTTAATCTTCTCTTCGAATATGCCTGGCGGCTACGGCGGATCCGACCTGTACGTTTCAGCGTTCGGTGCCAATGGTTGGTCTAGGCCTCACAATCTGGGACCAACCATCAATACCGATCAAAGTGAATTGTTCCCTTACTTCGACAGTAAGGGACGTCTCTATTTTGCGACCAATGGTCGGCATGATAGGGAAGATCTCGATATTTATTTCACCGCATTGCTCGACAATGACCAATGGGCTAACCCCGTGGCTATGGGTGAACCAATTAATTCGGAGTTCGATGACTTTGGAGTGGTGATCGATCCCAGCGGAGAGCACGGGCTATTCAGTTCGAATCGAAGCGGAGGAACCGATAATATTTTCGAATTCTCCTACGAATTTCCGGTATTTCCAAACTGTGAGGAAATTGCAAAACCACCACTTTGTTACCTTATTGAAGAAGAGAAAATTGTAAAGAACGATACCTTACCCCTCATCTATGAATGGGACTTTGGCGATGGAACCACTGCACGTGGTCTCAGCGTGGAACACTGTTTTCCGGGTGTAGGCGAATACGAAGTATCACTCAATTTATACGATACCATTACCGGACTCCAATATGCGCGGGTTTCGGAATTGTACGTTCCTATAGAAGCCATCAATCGTCCGTACATCACTGCAGTCGATACGATTCTAGTTGGAGACACACTGCTGCTCGATTCAAAAGAGTCCACACTCTCCAATTTTGACCTCGATAACTACTATTGGGATTTTGGTGACGGCACCCATTTGGCGAATGCCACGGCTTTACACAGCTATGATACTCCAGGAACATATAGGGTAGTACTCGGCGCTTTATCTACCCCCTTCAATGGCGGAGTACAACGCTCTTGTGCATACAAGGACATTCATGTGGTAGAAATCATGGATCCGTTTGAAGGCATAGTTGCTGCACAACCTGAATTCATTCCGCTGGTCACACGCTCGGCAGGCCGGCTTGAGCACAACGTCAAGGCCGAACTACAGAAACGCATGTACTACGTGGAGTTCAAGAATTCTGACACACCCATCGCCCTCAATGACCCGTTTTTTGAACGCGTGAACTACGAAATTACGGAGCGCTATGTGGAGCAGGATTCATCATTCCGCTACTCCGTTGGGGAGGCAGGTGAGATTTCAAAACTTTACCACATCTACCAAAATTTGCTCGACAGCGGTTACCGCGAAATGCTCGTTAAGGAAGAATTTGTGAAAGTGTTCGACGATGAAGTAAGGAAGCGTGGATTTTACTATCCCGACAGCGTCAAAGCGGCTATGAATCGTGAAATCAATCGCTTTGCCGATATCCTCTTTGACTACAACAGCCATGTGATTCAAAAGCAATCGTACAAGAACCTCGACTACATGGCGCGTGTCTTAAATGCCGAAACATCTTTGCGACTGAGCATCAAAGCCCACACGGATAATACCGGTAGCGATGATTTCAACAAGGAGCTTTCCATCGACAGAGCTACTGCCGTGGTTGAATACCTTGAATCCAAAGGAATCGATCGAACCCGATTGGTGTGGGAAGGTTTGGGCAATGATTTCCCGGTGGCCTCCAACGACACGGAAGAAGGCCGCGCACTCAACCGTCGTGTGGAGTTCGAACTCCTTTTCGAGGAAGTTCGGGATGATCAAGGGGCATCCGAAAGCATGCGCTAAACGGCTGGACCAACACTCCGCTTTTATCATGCGCGGAATAAATCCACATTTACTGGAACTATTTTCTGGAAATCAAGTAAAAGGAACTACGCCTTAATATTGGTAATAGCATGAAAACCTATTTTTCTGTGGCATTCGTATTCTTTTTTGCAGCTGCCTGGGCTCAACCTGTGCCCGCTGAAGAAGAGAATATCCCTTTCCTCGTGACCTTTGGCAAAGATGCCGATCGGTCGTGGGGTGACGATGATTATTGTCAGACCTTTTTCTTCAGTCTCCCGGAAGATTTCAAGGAACCGTTTTACATCCGAGTATTCGATCCCGGGTGTGGCGGTGAGATCGATGAACTGAACGAAGAATTCAATACCCTTACGCGCTTTTCTGTTTATGGCGGACAAGGGTGCATTACCAACGACGACGCCCGTGCAACCGATCCCATTGGGGATTACAAAAGCGGCAACTTGCTCGATACAAAAGTATTTGGGGGAAAACTCGATTACGACAATTCCTGGTACACCTTTGGTCCGTTCAACCCGGGCGAAGGCGAACTTTCACGTAAGTATGGGGGCAATATTTTTAAGATCATTTGCGAGGGAATCAAAGGTGATGACGGAAACTTATACCGGTACTTTATGTCTACTCAACCCGACAAAAACGTCGAAGTGGAGGGGGGGAATGCGTTTACGTTTGAATACACATTCCGCCTGCACAAAGATCCCTGGCAAACGTCGCACATCTATCCGTACATCGATGATCAGGTGATTTCTGTTAAGCAGTTCAATTTCGATTGGGACAATGACGGCTACATCAAGGTGTACTCAGTGGCTACCCTGGGTGAGCCTTTCACTCTTTCGGGCGACGATAACTGGTCTCAAAGCACCTATAAGATTAAAGATCGCGAGCGGGGCAAATCGCTCGATATCCAGTTTACAAAGAATGATCAGCAAATGATCAACAACAACAATGTAGTCTTCTACGTCACCAACCAGTACGGAGAACTGCTGCCTTTTTATACGGTCCCCATTGGCGGAATACCGAAATATGAAGGTAAGGCGGTTGCCCGACCGATTAGTAAGTAACTGAAGAAGAATACCTATGCGCTCCACACTACTTATTGCCATATTATGTTCAGGTTTGTCGGCCATGGCTCAGACCTTCAAGTTTGACCATTTTGGTCAGGATGAAGGTATTGCCACGCGATTCGTGTACACCATTGATCAGGACGAACATGGTTTTCTCCTGGTCGGTACCGATGAGGGCCTATATAAGTTTGACGGTTTTGATTTCTCCCCGTTTTATACCGAAGACGGTCTGTCGCATAATTTCATTCGTTGTAGTGAAAAGGATGCACAAGGCCAAATGTGGTTCGGACACGAATCAGGTCGGGTGACCCGATTCGATGGTTCGAAATTCGAAGCCGTCCCTGTTCCTGCCGAAATCTCCTCACGAATCAACGACATCATGGTCGATGATCATGGGGTGGTTTGGATCGCCACACAAACCGATGGTGTATTGCGAATTGACAAGGAGTTAAACGTTGAACAGTTTACAGAAGGTATTGAAGAATTCATGCTGTACAGCATACATGCTTCCGAAAACGGCAACCTCATGCTCGGTACAGATATGGGGCTCCTCGTGGGAAATGTGAAGGGTAAAAGTATTGATTACGAGTTTACCGACATCGTGGAAACGCGCGTGTCAAGCCTCGAATCAGCCGGCACCGATCAATTAGTAGTAGGTACCGATGATGACGGTATCTACCAGGTTAGAATAAGCTCTCAAAGCATTCGCAAAATAGATGTTCCTGATTTCGATGAGGCTACTTGGTCCATCAACCACCTCAAGTACAGTGCAGACGGTAGTCTGTGGGTTTCAACCAACTCCAGCGGATTGTACCAATTGGTGTGGAATGGCTTGCAAGTCTCGAAAGTGGTGGATTATAACATTGGACATCAACTGGGGTCGAAGAGCATCAATGTCACCCACATCGATAGAGAAGGCAATTTGTGGATAGGTTCTAACGGAAATGGATTGGCAAAACTCGTTGACGATTACTTCTCATTCTACGAATTTGAAAATCGGCGTCAAAACGAGGTGATGTCCATCCATTGCGATAATGGGGAAATGCTGCTCGGGCATTCCGGCGGTATTACCATAACGGGCAATACACCCGAAGAAGGGCATGTTCGCTATGCACTGGCCGATGGATTGGCCGATACACTGTACACGAGTGTCACTCGTGATGCCCAAGGCATCATTTGGGCTGGAAGCAAGGGCGATGGACTGTACTATAAAATGCCCGACGAAGAGAAATTCCGCAGATTTCCGCTGCCCGATGATCGTTTGAGCAACAACATCAATCAGGTGCTGGTCACCGGTTCTATGATCTGGGCCGCAACCGACTTTGGGATTTATCAAATCAAAGACTTCGAGATACGATCGCACATGACCATGCAGGCCGGATTGCCACACAATGTGGTGAAGGCTCTTTATCGAGACAGCCGCGAGCGAATTTGGGTGGCCACACATAGTAGAGAGATCACGTTCATCGACGATATTATTCAAACCTCGATGGCGCCAATCGATGATAACCTGGTGGATGTAGAATGCTTTGCTGAAGACCACAACGGTGATATTTGGGTTGGAACCAACGGCACCGGGGTGTTTAAAATTACGGGTACCGACACCACCATCATCTCGAAGGCCGACGGTTTGTATTCGGATTACTGCTATTCCCTAATGTGCGACCTCAAGAACAATATTTGGGTGGGGCATAGGGGAGCGCTTACGCGTATTGACGTCAAAGAACATGGCACAGAGATATTCAAACCGGGCGCTACGGATAAATTGGACATGATGCCCAACTCAGTGGCGTGTGATGAAGATGGGATGTTGTGGTTTGGAACGTCAAAAGGACTTTTGCGCTACAACCTGGAAAAGGATGTAGTCAATCACATTGAACCTGCACTCAATCTGACCATGGTCGATGTGGGCGATTCTCTTTTTTTCGGGCAAAAGGAAATCCATTTGCCGTATGGCACTTATAAAATGAAATTCGACTTCGTAGGAATCAGCTTCAAGAAACCCGAAGATGTTACTTACAAGTATTTCCTGGAAGGACACGACCTTGACTGGTCGGAGTCTAAATCCCAGAATTTCGCCGTGTACAACCGCCTGGATCCGGGAGAATACACCTTCAAAGTCACCTCGTACAACGCCGATGGATACGGAGGAAATGTGGTGCAAAGCATCAATATCTCCGTAGATCGCCCATTTTGGGAGAAATGGTGGTTCTTCCTCGCCGTGGCATTCAGTCTGTTTATGCTGGTGCGCATGATTATCCAGCGTCGAGAAGCAACTATGAAAGCCAATCAGGAATACCTTCAACGAGAACTCAACGCACGAACCCGCGAGGTGGTGGAGCAGAAGGAATTGCTGGAGGTAAAGAACAAAGATATTACCGATTCGATTGTATATGCCAAGAACATCCAGAAGGCCATGATGCCTGCCCCGGGTTCATTGGATATGTTGTTTCGAGAGGCTTTTGTGTTCTTCAAGCCACGCGATATTGTAAGCGGTGACTTCTACTGGGTAAAGGACTATGGTTCGAGTATTATACTCGCATGTGCCGATTGTACCGGACATGGTGTGCCCGGCGCGTTCATGTCGCTTATCGGAAACGTACTTTTGAAAGAAGTTTCCAATCAGGAATCAGTGCAAAGTCCCGATATGGCGTTGCAACGATTGGACGCTGAGGTGCGCAATACCCTGAACAAGAAAGGAAGTGAATTTGGAGTCCAGGATGGAATGGATATTTCCATTATTCAATTTGACCGAAAGACCAACAAACTGCGATGCAGCAGTGCCCGCCGACCCATCATTGTGTACAAGGACGGACAGCGCATTGAGATTAAGGGCGATCGATTTAGCGTTGGTGGCACCCAGGAATCCCTCATCAAGCGGTTTACGTTGCATGAGCTGGAGCTGAGTGAAGGTGATGTAGTGTATCAGTTTTCCGATGGTATTACCGATCAGTTTGGCGGTACCAACGGCAAGAAACTCAAGATGCGCCGACTCATCAATATGCTCGATGAACTTTGGCATCTCGATATGCAACATCAGGGCCGTCTGCTCAAGCAGAAATTTCACGATTGGAAAGGAAAACTACCTCAGGTTGATGATGTGATTATGGTAGGTTTTCGCATCTAGTAAGCACCTGATTAGGAAAGTAATACTGACCATTTTTCGTACTCCACCCACGATAGAATTTTGTAACTTTACATGTTCGTAAAGTTGCATAACTAACGTACTTAACCATGATTGCTTTGAGAAGAATGTTCCTTATTCTGATAGGGTGGTGCTGCATGATTTCCACTTCTCTGTCTCAATCCTTTGAAGATTTTATGAGTTCTACCTTCTCCATCTTTTACGTTGGAGGAGAAAGTTCCGGTGGTGTGACCATGTTTGATTGGGACAACGACGGCTGGGATGATCTGGTTTTTTGTCAAAACGGACAGCCAGCCATATTCCTCAAGAATGTTGAGGGTACCATGACGCAAGGCCCCTCTTATCTGCCGGAATTGGGTGAGCTTAAGCAAATTATATGGGTCGACTATGACAATGATGGTGACAAAGACCTAAGTGTTACGTCGCATGAAGAAACGGTTAAGATTTTCCGAAACGACAATTGGGTATTTACCGATGTTTCTGAAGAAATTGGTATTCTCGATACCGAGTATTCTACCTTCGGTCAGTGCTGGGGCGATCCCGACAACGATGGATTCCTCGATTTGTACATCAACAACTACGATTTCTTCGATCCCTGGCCCAATCAGTTTTATCATAACAATGGCGACGGGACATTCACTGAAATGGCATATGCCGTGGGGATCGACAACCTCTACAATTTCTCGTTCCAGTCGGTGTTTTACGATTATGACGGCGACGGGTGGCAGGACTTGTTCGTGATCAACGACCGCTTGTACTCGGAGAATTACCTCTACCACAACAATGGTGATGGAACGTTTGAAGATGTCTCACAAGAAATGAATGTGGACTTCGTGATCTTCTCTATGACCAGTACCATTGGGGATTATGACAATGACGGAGATTTCGATATTTACGTAACCAATAACCCTACTGGACACTTGCTTCACCGCATGAACGAAGAAGGCACGTACGACGAAGTTGCCGACGAAGTGGGAGTGGCGACCTACGATATGGGATGGGCTGCGCAATGGATGGACTACGACTTGGACGGGTGGCAAGATTTGCATGTGAATTGCTCGCCTTTCTGGTCAAACAACGGCCAAAACAAGTTCTTCATCAATAATCAGGACGGCACATTTACCTATGACGTTTCCATGGGATTTGGAGGCGATCCGTCGTGGAGCCATTCTTCGGCAATTGGAGACGTCAACAACGACGGTGCTCCTGATATTGCCATCATGAACAACCATCCCAACAAGTGCCGCCTCTTCGAAAGCCAGGATCGTATCAATAACTACCTGAAAGTTCGATTTGAAGGAGTAGTTTCAAATAGAGATGGTATAGGCACGCTGGCCAAATGCTATACAGGCGATCTTACCCAACAACGCTACACTTACTGCGGTGAAGGTTACCTCACCCAAAACTCAGCGTGGGAGTTCTTCGGACTCGGACAAACTGAAACCATCGATTCTCTTTCGGTGACCTGGTTGAGTGGACATACCGACTGGTTTTATGATATTGATGCCAATCAGTCACTGGCAATTGTCGAAGGCAGCAGCCTGGCATTTGACTTGGCCGATTTCAACGAGAATATGATGTGCCCCGGTGATTCCATCGAAATCTTCGGACCGGAAGGATTCGCCAGTTACCTTTGGAGCAACGGCGACACAACACAATCCACCTGGTTGTATCAGGAGCAGTTGATTCAGGTCCTCGTTGAAAATGAATTCGGAATTCCTGTTCAATCTCCCTGGTTCCAAATTACGGAAATGCCTGCCATCAATGCCGACTTTGAAGTGGCGCATGTCGATTGTAATGGAGATCCTTCAGGTAGCATAGAAATGCTCCTGGATAATGTGGAAGACTACACTATCGCTTGGAGCGAACTCGAAGGAGATACATTGCTGCTCGACCTTATGGCGGGAACATATCACTGTACCATTACCGATATGATGAACTGCTCAGCTGATTACGCCATTGAGATAACCGAAGGTGATGAAATCATAATTGAAAGTCAGGTCACCGATGTGTCTTGCTATGGAAATGCCGATGGATCGATAGCCCTCGAGATTTCGGGTGGAACAGGACCGGTCGAAGCTGATTGGGGAGGATTCAACGTGGAATCTATCGCAGCAGGAACATACAGTGTAGTGCTCACCGATAGTTTGGGTTGTATGCTGGAAGCGTCATATACCATTGAAGAGCCCGAAGAACTCACTGCAACACTTACCACCATCGACGCAACAGATTCTTACCTCGGAGAGGCTACAGTGGAGATTCAGGGCGGTGTTGAACCATACACCATTGAGTGGAGCAATGACGAAACCGGGGAAACCATCACCGACCTGTCAGCAGGAGATTACAGTGTGAATGTTACCGATGGCAATGGCTGTCTGTGGATAGGCGTCTTCTCCATTACTTACTCTGGAATTGATGAACTGGGTGCCATGAGCTTCTCGGTTTATCCCAACCCAACCATTGATGGTAAAGCGTGGATAGAGAGTACCTCACCGATTTCTGCGCTCCGCGTTGTCAGCTTGGAAGGTGCTGTCATTATCAACCAAAAGCTCAATAATCTCCAGCGCACATCACTTAGCTTGACCCACCTCGCGGAAGGTATGTACATCGTTGAGGTGACCTTTGCAGATGGCTCAAAGCAACAGACTACTTTGAGTGTGAGATAATCCGCATCAAGAAATTTGTACCAATCAGATCCCGTACTTTAGGCGGGATCTTTTTGTATGAGCAAAGCGCTCTGGCATAGTGGCCGGCTCTCCTTCTAAGGATACTCCATTCTACAAGGATCAGACTACCTGAACAGTGCAATTATGCCACTTGCATGTTCGCCTTTTTACGAGGTGTTACAACAATCAGGCTGCAATAGCCGTTATCCCTAAAACCTGCTAAATCAATCTGTTGGACTATGACTTC
>JAGQVX010000096.1 GCA_020437755.1 Flavobacteriales bacterium | reverse complement strand
CTCTTCCTTTGAGAAGCAGCCTGCTTTTTTCGTCGACCGACAAGGAATGCATTTCGCCTCCTGCAGCAGGGCACATCACCTCAATTTCACGGTCGAAACAGGTGCGATCGCGATGGGCAGGACCGTTGTCGTCGCACACAATGCGCAATCCTACCGTTTGCGGGTTTTTAAAATCCTTGTCGAAGGCCATGACAGTTAACTCGTTGTAGTATTCGGGGCCATCAAACAGGCTCACAGCAGCAAATCGATCGCTTTGCGGCTCTTTGGAGTGGAAGTCGTGCATGGTGCTATACGAGCTCATTACCGCATCAATCAAGGGCATATCGGGACGGGATTCATAGGAAACAATACCGCCCATAATCTCACTCGAAATGAAGAGGTCGAAGCCTTTCCATCGGTTTCGGTTTTTGTGCAATTCAGCAAATGTGGTAGTAGCCGATCCGGTTTTTCGGGCTATATGGCTTTGCAGCCAGAACCGAAATGCTTCGCGATTGCGCAATACGCCATTGCCTTGATTCTCTTCGACCGGAAGCGGAATGAACTCTGAGAAATCGGTGAACATCAGGATGTCTGTCACTTCCTGAGGGGAGAAACCAACAGCGATAAGCACCGCCGGAATTGCACCTCCGTGCTCTCCTCCTACCCGTTCAAGGTAGTCCAGCACATGATTCTCTTCAAGTTCGAGCAATACTCCACAGTAGGAAATACCGTGATAATTGCAGGGCCCAAGGGTGAGGTTTCTGATCTTTTGGCCTTGTGCCACAACCCCACAAAAAACGAATACCAAACCGGCCATAGCGATCTTCTTCGCGCCTGAGGGGAAGGTATATGCCTGAAACAGATGTTTCACCGGGAGAGGTTTCATGAGTGCAAATTCGTCAAATCCCCGCTTCACAAAATGCGGAAATTGCCAAATAATTAAAACTGGATTGGTAATAGCCGAATTGTGCCTGGCTTGAAAAAGATTTGCCCATTTCAAGCTCTTCCAATTCGCGGCGTCGACTCTCCCCCGAAGGGGATGCCCCGCCGAAGCGGGACATTGTTGAATCGTCGCAACTAAAGGACACGTATTCGTCGAAAGGTTGCAACTAATTCCTAATATTGACTTCAACTAATGCACATGGACGAGTCAACCCCACAACAACAATCGCACTCCGAGGATCAGCACGAGCAACAAAAAGCCTCGGTGAAAATGAATATGGGCACCTTTTGGGAATCGCTCATTTCGTACCTGAAAAGTGTGCTGAGCTTGCGCGCCGGCGTGCAACAGGAAACCACCATGGAGGGCATTGTTGCCGACGTGGAATTTCGTGGACATGCCGCCTGGATTCTGGTTTGTTCTACGCTGATTGCATCCATCGGACTAGGGGAAAACAGCATTGCCGTGATTATCGGTGCCATGTTGATTTCACCTCTTATGGGCCCTATTCTGGGTGTGGGACTGGCTGCGGGAACCAACGATTTTGATTTGCTCAAACGCGCGCTTACCAATTTGGGTTTGGCTGTGTTTATTGTCTTATTTATCTCCACACTTTACTTTGTGCTGAACCCGGTGGTATCCGTGACTCCCGAGCTCGAGTCACGCCGAACTGCAGTGTTGACGGCCATTGCGATAGCCTTCTTGGGTGGAGCGGCAGGGATTATCGCCGGATCCCGATCTCACAAGAGCAACGTGGTTCCGGGAGTCGCCATCGCTACAGCATTGATGCCTCCATTGTGTACCGCAGGATATGGACTTGCCAGTTTGCAGTTGGACTATTTCTTCGGGGCGATTTACTTGTTTTTCATCAACTCGGTATTCATTGCGGTACCCACGTACATGTACATCAAGTACATGCGCTTTCCGGTAAAGCAATTTATTGATCCGCAGAAAGAGAAGAAGATCAAGCGGTATATCCTGCTGTTTATACTCATCACCGTGATACCAAGTGGTGTGTTCTTTTACCAAGTGCTGAACAGGTCGTTTTTTCAGCGAAATACGGAACAATATATTGCCGACCTGAAGCAAAGTCTGGATGGAACTTCCACTTCTGTGGCTTATTATGAAGTTCTGGATCACGACACTGCACAGGTACTGAAACTGGCCCTAATGGGCGCACCGGTTCCCGAAATTACCATTGCCCAGTGGGAGAACCGATTGAAAGAATACAATCTCAAAGCCTGCCACCTTGCCGTATTCCAGAATGAGGATATGTCGGCCATGATGAGCGATATTCAGGAAAAGTCTATGGAGCAGAACCGACTCCTGGTAGAAAATATGATTCGAACGAAAGACCAGGAACTCGACACCCTGAAGCAGCAATTGGAGGTCTACCAAAAATCGGAAGCGGCTACTCGCAGCATTTTGGAGGAATCGCTCATTGTGTTCCCGGAATTGGAACAGGCAGGATATGCCGCGTATCAATCGCTGGATGCTACCGGCATGACAACTTCCAATCCGACATTGATGGTAAGGTGGAGTCCGGCGGTGGGAGAAGCTGAAAGACAGCGATTGGAGAAGAGGCTGGCACATTGGTTCCAGGTGAGGCTGGAAGTTAATCGCATTGACATTATCCCCTATCCTTCCGCAATTCCCGAATAACATTACGGGCTTCCCGGATAGCATTTGCATCGGTTTCAGCGTAGTTCAGGTCAAATAAATCCGAGGACTTTCCGGTTTCCACCGGGCGACTACCGCTCATGTGAAATTCGGTGATTCCGCATTTGGCGAATGCCGGAATATTTCCTGCATGCACCCCGCTTCCCACCATAAAACGGATGTCATTTCCATACTTCTCCTGCAGATTGGCAATGAGCTCAATGCCCTGCTCCGCCCTGACCTGCTGGCCCGAAGTGAGTATGCGGTCGCATCCCGCCTCGATAATGGTTTCGGTGGCTTCGAAGGGATTGGGCGTAAGATCGAACGCGCGATGGAACGTGACCTCCATTGGACGTGCAGCCTGCACCAAATCGCGAAGGGATTTCATAGGAACGGTGCCATCATCCTCCGTGAGACCAATGACTACCCCTGTTGCGCCCATGGCCTTGCAGTTGTCGATTTCCCGACGGATGGTTTGGATTTCATAGCGGCTGTAAAAAAAATCGCCCACCCGCGGACGAATGAGCACCATAATGGGCATTGTGGTGTATTGTGTGGCCAATTGAATGGTAGCCGAAGAAGGCGTTAATCCACCCAGTTCAAGGGTCGAACACAGTTCAACTCTCCAGGCACCACCCTTTTGAGCATTGAGGCACGATTGCAGGGAATCGCAGCAGGCTTCGAGTATCATGAGCAATGAATTGGGGCGAAGTTAGGGATTACGAGGCGAACTCAGCAACGCCCGCAAACGCTCAACTTCCTCAAGGTAGTGCTCTTCATCTACCGCTTGTTCGATTGTTTGTTTTTCAACCTCGGTGAGGTGCCAGCTTAAGGAAATTCGCGTGCCTTCTTTTTGGGGTAATTGGAAGGTCACTACATCAATTTCGTTGGCAAACCATGCCGAAAGATACCTCACCATCTGATCGGTATTGAAGTCCTGAATGCGTGTAAAATTGCCGTAAACCGTGCCCAGAGGTGCTGTAAACTGATTCCACAACGTAGGATCTTCGTTGGGTTTGATATTGTCTTTTGGGATATCCCGCGTTTGCAAAATCACCACACCGCTCGTGTTGGAGTTGATCCAGTTGCGGAAGGTATAGAGAAATTGCAACGTAGTCTTTGTACCAAAATTATCGCGCAGTCCGGCATCCATCACATCAATGGGCGGATCGGAAGGCAGCGTGACGGTGGGCATGACGTAGGGAAAGGTCGCATTCATCCGCAATGCGCTGGTGAACCTCAAATTGGACGCTTGCTGATTTTCGAACATCCTCAAAAACTCCACATCTTCGGGGATGGCGTGGGAGTGAACACGATCTACAGGCTGATTTTGGGTGAGGTAGCTCATTGGCTGAGCAGAAATGATCAACCTCCGGCCATCGTTCACAATGGTGGGAGTCATTACGAGCATAGGAATAAGCGCGTCACGTTCAGGCTTGGCATAGTCGATAAGCCTCTTGTTAAGCACATTGCCCGTGTTCATATTCAGTTGCCGTTCAAAGGCATAGCCACGGTCTTTGGTATACGTATGGCCACCTTCTTCAAATCGCTGGTAGCGAATGAAAAAATCATTGGTAGCCATGGAAAAAATCACCGGATTGAGAAGATCTGAAGCGATGTTGTCCATGTAGGTTTCATCATACATATTGATGTCGTTGCCCTGCATCGCCAGTAAGTGAAGTTCACGCGCATAGGCAGCACCAATGACTCCCCCCGAACTCCCTGTGATCAATACAATACTGTTGAGGACTTCCCCATTCAGCAGACTGTCGGCCGTAAGCAGGCTCTTCATAGCCCACAAAGCCGATCGCAAACCTCCTCCGCTGCAGTTGAGCACGACGAGCTTGGGTTTTTCTTCGTTCACCAGCTGCTTGCGCTTCCAATGGTGCAGAATGTCGAGGGTTGATTTAAAGTCGGCATACGCCAAACTGTCACGCGCGTTTGCCGCCCGGATGTACTCTACGTCATAGGGTGCTTTGTCGTCATAAGACAATCCATACGCATGATTAGGCACGTTGAGGAATGGGATGTCATTGAACCAGATATTGATCCCAACAAACATCAGCACAAGGAATGAAAGGGTCCATCCTCTGACGTATGAAAACAGGGCGCTGGTAACCATGAGCATCATGGTGAAGAACAACACTACCGATGCCGCGGCCGGAATTACAAAATGGCTGTATTCCCGAAAAGACCCCACCATAATAAAAGTAATGACCAGGGCGATCTCGAAAAGTGAAGCATTGATATGGTTTTGGGAAAAAACCTGATGCAGAATTTCTTTGTCATAATGTGCGCCCTCCCGTGCCAGCGAGATGCGTGTGAATCCCGACATGTACGTTTCAACCCGCCAGCGGTACGTAGATTTTCGGAAATGATACCACTTCTTTTTCTTGTGTATGGCCGACCCCACTAGGGTTCCACTACGCTTCTTTTTCTTTTTCTCTTCAACAGCCGGACCAAAATTCGCGATAGACTTATTGGTGGTGATAAAATAGGCCGAGGATAAAATCAGGAACAAAGTGATTCCTGAAAACAGACCGAGCAGGTTCATCAATATCTCGCTCCAGGGCAATATTTCCTGGGTGCGCTGATAATCGATGGTCCAAATGAGGTAGCACAGCAGGTATGCCGCCGGTATAATAAAGTTGTTGATCGAGAACTTGACAAAGGGTCGGTTAAGGGTAACGATAAACGGAAATCTGAATCCGTGGAGGATGTATGTGTACAGATTAAACGCCAAAATAAATCCGCCAATGCTGAATCCCATAAGGGCGAACGACAGAAATCCCGTGTGGCCCATATATTCAGGAAAGAGGAACTGGTGCCACACGCCGTACTTGGCTCCGATGAATCCCTGGCTCAGACCGAAAAGTAAAAACCAAAAGAACAACAGCAAGTGGTTCTTCTTGAGGTGCAGCATGAGCAACTGGAATGGAAAAAAATAAACCACACGTTGCCATCGCTGGAGGGGTGATATGTTGGCTGCGGCAGACAATTGCTCTGTGCTAAATGTACGTTGTTGAATCAGGAACAGGGCACCAATCCTTTCAACTATTTGACGAAGAAAAGGTTACCTTAATTGTAGGTTATTTCCAACAAGCGTGAAAAAGGACAAAAAAGCATGGAAGAACGAGGCGGTTCCGGGACGTTTTTGCTGTCCCGTCACGACCCTAATACATTTACCAAAGAGCTTACCCGAAAAACGTTCAATGCGTGAGGGCATCTACTTTGACGCGCACTGCAGCCTCGCGGGTTTCAGCCTCTTCAATCAGCTTGTTGCACTCCGCCAAGACCGCATTTTTGTACGCTTCATCGTCGAAGTCCTTCACATTGATTTTTGCGTTCATTACCGCTCCCAGAACTCCTGTTCTCGCACAAAGCGTTCCCACGCCGGCGTCCGTCACCGAATTGGGGTTTCCTTCGGACACCATTTGCTCCAGAACATCCATCGTAGCCAGACAAGTCCTGGCCACTTTTAGTGGGACTTCAATAGCATATTTGGTTGCGTCGTGCATAGCCTGGGCTCGTACTGCTTTTTCATCGTCTGTACCTTTTGGCATTCGTACGGCATCGATAATACGATTGAACGCCGCGGTATCTTCATCGACCAGTGCGAGAAGTTGTTGTTGGAAGTCCAATCCACGCTCTGCCCATTTGGAGAATTCCTCCCAGCGATCATCCCAACCGCGCTTGTGGGCCGAAAGATTGGCTACCATAGTCCCCAACGCTGCTCCCAAGGCTCCGCAGTAGGCAGAAATGGATCCGCCACCAGGAGCCGGACTTTCCGAAGCCGTTTCATTTGCGAAGGCTGTAAGCGTCAAGTCAATCAGCTTTGGGGTCCCCTTGTCCATGTCGGCAATAAGGTATTCAATCACCTTCTCCCTCGGGTTGAACGGTGCCAAGTCATCCAATCCCATAGACTTCACCGCGATCTTGATCTTCTCATCCACGGGTATTCCGAGGGAACGGTTTTGTCGTGTGAGGTAATGATCCGCGGCTTCGGTGAGAACCTTGAGAGGCACCAAGCCCACTACTTCACTGCCTGTAACACGAATTCCACGCTCGCGCGCCTTGGCTTCTGCCTCATCAAACGCCACGTGAACAGGAGTGACGCTGATATTGGTGAGGTTGAGCGACAATTGAGCAATACCGTATTCTTCAATGTACCAGCCAATTCCTTTCACACATTTCAACGTCCCCGGAACCCTCTTGGGCTCTCCGTTTTCATCGAGAATCTTCTTTCCCGTCAGTGGATCCCCATCACGCATCAGTCGTCCGGCCTCGCGGATGTCGAAGGCAATGGCATTGGCACGTCGGGTAGATGTGGTGTTCAGGTTGACATTGTAGGCCACCAGGAAATCGCGAGCTCCCACAGCTGTGGCGCCTGTAGTGCGGGCGCGGTCGTTGAATTCGGCCGGACCAAAATCGGGTTTCCATTTCGGGTCGCTCAGCTTTTTGAGGCCTTCGTACTCCCCTTTTCGGCAGTGCGCCAGGTTTTTCCGCTCGGGCGATTTAGCAGCACTTTCGTAAAAATATCCCGGAATCCCCAATTCTTTTCCGATGCGCTCACCCAAACGATGGGCGTATGGAATCACCTCTTCCATGGTTATGTTGGAAACAGGAATGAGCGGACAAACATCCGTCGCACCCATGCGTGGGTGCTCGCCTGAGTGCTTGCTCATGTCGATGAGTTCGGCTGCTTTTTTCACCAGCAGGAATGCCGCGTCAATAACGGGTTCCGGTTCTCCAACGAATGTGATTACCGTGCGGTTGGTTGATTTTCCGGGATCCACGTCCAGGAGTTTCACCCCATCAACAGTCTCCACAACGGAGCTGATGATTCGGATTTTGTCCTCGTCCCTACCTTCCGAAATATTCGGAACACATTCAATAAGTTGGCGTTGCATGATGAAAAATTTTGGGTGTAAAAGTAGAAAAACCACAACAGTAGCCGTGGTTCTTCCCCTATCAATATTGGTGGGTTGTTCTGTTTTTTCAACAATGCATTTCGCGGGGACTTACTCCCCCGGAATTTCCACGACCCAAATACCGCGCAACTCGTTCTCCCCGTAGCCTTTGGCCAAGTCCTGAGGGTAAAGTGAATCGATACGATGCATGGTTTCTGCGAGGATTTGTGTCTCCGGGGCGCCGTGGCACTGCATGCACATTTTGTTGGTCACAATGGGATAGTATCCAATCGCCCGGCCGTCAATATTGTGCACTTTGGGCGCCGGTTCTTGTCCTTCCGCCAGTTTTGATTTGGCGTATGCTATATATTCCAATTCTGTGGCATTCGCCAAATTTCCTGGGTTGCGCGGTTGGTCCGAAACCCGTTTTACCGGAACATGTTGGTCGGCCGACATACTATCTGTAAGAAAAATTGCCCGCTCGTTGCAGAATTCAACAGCATTGGCCGTTCCCCGCTCCGATATAGCTCCAAGGAGGTTCTTTCCGAGGATTGCCTTCGTGCTCATAGCTACACGCTTACCACGTTGAACTTCCGTTAGTTCCTCTTTTGAAGCCGGTTGTCCGCTCACCGCTGCAATCCATTGATCCAACCACCCTGCGTCCTGAATATCCTGATCAAACAACGCTCCGGCGATTGTTTCCAATTGAGTCTGCTCCATGCCTAGTTTGGGCATCAGTCCGAATTTCTCGAGCGCTCCGGGCATTTTACTTGTTTCCTCGGTGGGATTCAATACGAACTCAGTAAAAGACTTGACGAAATCCTCGCGCGACATTCCGTTTTCATAGTAGTGGTTTTTAATCGCCAGCATGGGCGGCGCAATACGATCCTCGCTGTTGCCATGAGGAGCATGACACGACACACAGTACATTTGAATAAGTCGCCCGGCTTCCGCAAGTTGGGCGGGCTCTACAGGAGCATCAGAAGTTGATTGAGGTTGGTCGTTGCACGCCACTAAAACAGCCATTGAGGCAGCAAGCAGCAGGAAAATACGAGTCAGTTTCATAGCGGTGTAATTGAACATTTGCCGAATGGCTCAAAGGAATGAAAAGGAGGTGAACCTCAATGTACCTTTCGACACACAATATTCACATGTGGGATATGCCTTTACTTCACCACACAAATAATCTCCAATTCTGCCTCGTCAGAAATAGCAAACGTACCCGAGTCCGTCCCGATGTTGTAGTCCAAGCGCTTAACCTCCAGGTGGCCAATGAACTTATTGCCAGCATACGAGAAATTAAACGCTACCTCGCGAGTCACACCGTGCATGGTAAGATCACCGATAAAGCGAAACCCCTCCCCTTGCCTTTCGATCTTTTTCGAGACCAGACAAATTTTGGGATACTTGGCCACATCGAAGAAATCGGCCGTGCGAAGATGGTCGTCGCGCTCCTGGCTGTCGGTCTTGACGCTTGCCGCATCAATGCACACGTTGAAATGAGCGGCCGACAAGTTGGCGGGATCAAACTGAATGGTTCCGGTCATTCCGGTAAAGGTTCCCTCAACCGTATTCACCCACATATTGCCAATCTCAAATTTAACGCTGGACGCCGCAGTATTGATGTTCTGGGCGAAGGCAGTTGTAATGGAAAAAACAATGAATAAAGCGAAGAGGAAAACAGACTTTTTCATGTGTACAGGATTTGAGTCAAAACTAAGTTTAAATTCAATAGGTTGGATCAACCTTTTCGCTACCCGTTCTAGCAAAATCCGTTCCCGATTGACATCCTTTCGAATATATTCCACAGCGTTCATTACCTCATATTCTACACTTATAAAAATCTGCCCAATTTTCTGGATTTAATTGAAAAGTTGCCCCTATATTGTGCCTTGATGGAAGATTTGATTGCAAGTTTGAAAGAGGCGTTGGAGCATTCTCCACAAAACATTCCGCTGCGGCTGCAGCTGGCCAAATTGTTACTGAACGCCACCAATTACAGCGAAGCCGAGCACCATTTCAAGGAAGTGCTTATGCACGCCCCGGGAGAGGTACAGGCCAAGGCGGGTCTTGCTCGTGCTTCGTATTATCAAGACAAGCATGGAGTAGCCCTCGTGATTTTCGAAGAACTCATTGCGGGCAACCATCATGATCCGTCTCTTTTGGTGCTATACAGCAAATGTCTAATCGCCGAAGGCAACCAGGCAAAGGCCTCCGAGATGTACCGGCAAGCGTTAATGCTCGATCCGGCGGTGCAGGACAGCGAATTGGACGGACAGCTGCGCATGGCTGCCGGGGTTCCCGAACTGGATGCAATTGAGGATGAGCTGAACGCCGAATTGCTCAGCAAAGAGGTAGTGAAATTCAGTGATGTGGGGGGAATGGAACATGTGAAAGAAGAAATATCCCTGAAAATAATTCACCCTCTGAAACATCCCGAGTTGTATAAAGCCTACGGTAAAAAAACCGGTGGTGGGATCCTGCTCTACGGTCCGCCGGGATGTGGTAAAACTTTTCTCGCCAAGGCAACTGCCGGCGAAATTGATGCGCGCTTCATGCCCGTGGGGATCAACGACATCCTCGACATGTGGATTGGAAACAGTGAAAAAAATCTGCACGACATGTTTGAGACTGCCCGTCGCGTAAAACCGTGTGTGGTGTTCTTTGACGAGGTGGATGCGTTGGGCGCGAGCCGACAGGACATGCGTCAAAGTGCCGGGAGGCATCTTATCAATCAGTTTTTATCGGAACTGGACGGAATGGAGTCAGACAATGAAGGACTCCTCATTCTCGGGGCTACCAATGCTCCCTGGCACCTGGACCCGGCATTTCGCCGACCGGGGCGCTTTGACCGTATCATATTCGTTCAGCCTCCCGATGAAGAAGGTCGAAAGGCTATTTTGATGCTCATGCTTCGTGAAAAGCCTCTTGAAAACGTAGATTTTGGAGCCGTAGCGCGCAAAACGGCCGAATTCTCAGGGGCAGATTTGCAGGCCGTCGTGGATATTTGCATAGAACAAAAACTCAGTGAATCCTTCAAGACCGGAGTTCCTGAACCGATCCGAACCAAAGACCTTTTGGCGGCTGCCAAACGCGTAAAACCCTCCACGCGGGAATGGTTCAATACGGCGAAAAACTATGCGCTGTATTCGAATGAGTCGGGGCTGTATGACGATATCCTCAACTACTTAAAAATTAAAAAGTAGCATGAGTATTCTTGTGACACGGGCTCGTATTCTGATTCAGCAAAACCGAATCAAAGAAGCCGTCGACAATCTGCATCAAGCCCTGTCGGAGTCGCCCGAAGAGACTGAAATCCACTACCTTCTCGCTGAATGCATGCTGATTAAGGGAGACCTTAAAGGAGCACGTGAGTATGCAGAAGAATTTATGCGCGGGGAGGCCGACAACTCCTTTGCACATTACCTCATGTCGCGCATTCATGAACAGGAAGATGATCTCGACAAAGCGCTAAATGTGGCTCGCGAGGCTATTCGACGCAACCCGGTTGAACCGGAATATTACGGGCTGCAGGCTCACCTTCATTTACGTCTTAAGAACTATCAGGAATGCCTGGATAGTGCCAATGAAGGCCTGGAACACGACCCGTCGAATGTTACTTGTCTGAATATGCGCTCCAACGCGCTAATTAAACTCAAACGCTCCACTGAGGCATTTGAAACCATGGATCATGTGCTTGAGCACAATCCGGAAAGTTCGTTTTCACATGCCACAGTGGCGTGGAATCACCTGGAAAAAGGCGATCATAAGAAAGCCTTGCAACATTTCAGGGAAGCATTGCGCATTGATCCCAACTCCCAATTTGCCAAAGCGGGTATGGTTGAAGCATTGAAAGCAAAAAGCCCTGTGTACCGTGCCTTCCTCAAGTACTCGTTCTGGATGAGTAATATGAAGAGCAACCAGCAATGGCTGCTCATTCTGGGGGGATATTTTGGCGCTCGCTATTTGGCCGGTATGGCTCGTGAGTATCCTGAATTGGCGCCATACATCTGGCCCGTGGTAATTGTATATGGAGTTATCGCGCTGAGCACCTGGGTCATTTCGCCTGTATCCGACCTGTTCCTCTACATGAATAGCTACTCCCGCCATGCTTTGGACAGGCTAGAACGCAACATCGCGCCGTTTACCGGGCTGGCATTGGTGGCGTGCGCTCTGGGATTGATAGGCTATGCCGCAACGCGATTCGCACCTTGGCTGGGTATGGCTGTTTTTGGATTTACTATGATTATTCCCTTGGCGATTGTGAGGCATCAATCAGAAAAAAACTGGCAATTCGCCGCGATTACGGCAGGATTCCTCGCCGGAGTAGGTCTGCTTGGGCTTGGGCAAGCATGGGTCAATGAAGAATTCGGAATGCTCGCCTTTTTATATCTGGCCGGTATCTTCGGATTTCAGATTATCTCGAATATCTGGTCGTCACGGGCGTGAATTCTAATTTGAAACAGAACAACAACGTCTTACTTGACTTCGCAATACGTAAATTCGCGAACTATGACTAGAATACGATTTGCCCAATGGCTTATTGCCACTTCGCTGTTGAGTTCCCTGCTTTTTGCATGCAATCTCGGTCCTGATGTACGCTTTGTTTCTTTGTCACCAATTGACCAAAGCCCTGCATTAATCGAGTTGGAAGCTGCCGGAACCATTCTTGGCGGCATCCGCATACCCGCCGGAAACGAAACGTTCCATCTGCAAGGTGAGCTGGAGAACACATCGGGTCATGGTGAAACCTATGCGCTACTTGCCTACTACCGCAATGAATCTTACAAGCATCCGGAGATCCTTCATTTGCCGGATGGCCAGTTTCAATACAACCACTCCGCTAGCAACAATTTTTACGGAAAAATCCCTTTGGGAAGCGACAGTTTGGTGAACCTGGAAGCCGGTGAACGCCACAGTTTTTCTATCGAATGGTTTGTACAGGGTAATCCCCGAAATGAAGAGCGCTTTTTTGGAGCTCCTCAGTATAATGCCATAATTACAGAAGAAGAAATTGAATCCATCATTGCCCAAATGGAATCAAATCCTGATTGGTATGCCGGTGAATTGGAAAAAGCTACACAAAATGGGCACAGCGTAGAAAAGCAGATGCGCATTGATGCGGTATGGACCCTGGACAAGGTTCGAAAAAAGGGACACAACAACAATCGTTGGCAACGCAATCCACGCATGGGAAACTACAGTGTACTCGTTGCCGCAGTTCCTGTGAAATCCCTGGACACTATACCCGCGTATATTATCAATCCGGAGTTGCCCGACACCACATGCAATTGCTTCGTTGACCCTTATTATTATTGGCAACATGTAGTGGATACCACCAAAGTCCTGGTGGCATATAATGACGCCTTTCGCGCCCGACTTCAATTCAGCCAAAATCCGGGGATTTATGTCAATCCGGCGTGGATCGACAAATTGCATCTTGATACCTCTAACTTTTCGATGGAAGCCGGATTCAATGACTCCTTATACCGTTGGGCACCATTTGAGGAGTTCTTCGTTCACGACAAAGACTATGTGGTACCTCAAAATGTAGCCGTGGTCGCGGATGTGACAGGCGGTGATTTCCATCGTGAAGACTATGAAGAATGTCTGAATATGTTGGATCGCGGAGAAACGATGCCCCGAATGGTGGGATACTCCTCGTCAGCCGGTAAATTCGTAGGCCTTGATCATGAACGAAACGCGCTGTGGTTTGAAAACCCCGGAAGCGAGTCGCCCGAAAAGGGGTTCAAGCAAAATGTTGGGATCCAGTCGCGCGTGGGCCTCACCTACGGCAAATACCGGGCATTGATTCAGTTTCCTGACCAGCTATCCGAAGAAGGGTTCTGGAACGGACTGACGGAGGCTTTTTGGCTGATTTATCAGGACGACGGAACCTGGAATCTGCGCTCAACGTGCGAAGGAGGGTATATTGAACCCCATTTGCCGAATGGCGAAGTTTCCCGAACGGCTACCACCAATTACTCGGAAATCGACATTGAAATTATTAAAACCAGTCGTTATTGGCCATCTACCTCTTACCCCAATTCAACTCAGCCCGGATTTGACGACGGACGGAACAACAACCTGATTATTGCCTGCACCAATTGGGACCTGGCGTGTCCCGATCCTGAGGGGTTTCATTGGGGCGTATCCCCTATTGCGTATGGCGACACCACCTACGTTACACACCGATGGGACGACACGTATAAGGCGCTCACTTCTAAGTATGAATATCCACACGACATGACTGTGGGACATCCCATTTATTACGAAATCGACTGGCAGCCCGACCGTATTATATGGAGTATTGGTGATGCCCCCGATGAAATGGTGGTAATAGGTTATATGGATACCACCATTACCATGGTGCCCGACAATCAGATGGTTCCCGTTATTACGCAGGAATTTCACGATGGAGCATGGTGGCCCACAGCGCCTTACCATCAAAACGCAGTACCGTTCCCCGCCCTTCCCTTGCGCGGGTATTTGTTGGAGTTCACTGTTGAGTAGCAAGCAGGTAAGGCATTCGCCAAATGGTCAATGAACTATTTGGCGAATGCCTTAAACTTGAACCCACACAGGACATTCTTCCTCTTTTTACTTCAATTCCTTCATCCACGGCCCACAGGGTCATGGGTCTCCTTCCTACACCCCTCGCATCAGTATTGGTCTAAAATCGCAGAATGAAATCAATTCTATCGATTCAAAACAGAAACAATAAACTGATGAGAACAATTTTAAGTATTCTAGTTTTATTCCTCTCTTTGGGAAGCTATGGACAAACGGCCGGCTGCATGGACTCCAGCGCCGCCAACTATAACTCCACGGCGACTGAGGACAACGGAAACTGCGCATATCTCAATTTGTGCGGAGATGCACTCAATAGCGAGGGAACGGGCACCGACTTCACAGGCCCTTACTCAAGTGAAAATTGGGTGTTTATGACCGAAAACAACGGTACGGCCACCGTTACTAACACTTCCATTACTATAGTCGGTAGTAATATCGATGGTGACATTGGGGAGAATGAAATCACACTCACACAAGTAACGACTTTGGTAAATGTAAGTGGAGAGTTCTCATTCTCTTGGGATTATGCTACGGCCGACACCGATGGTCCTGAGTATGATATTGCATACTATATCAATGGCATCCGCTATGACTTGTCTGATATTAATGG
>JAGQVX010000095.1 GCA_020437755.1 Flavobacteriales bacterium | reverse complement strand
AGAACTAGAAGGCAATAAGCACCATTTCACAAAAATGATGACTTGTGCACGGTGAGGGATTTGCAGAAACTGAACTCCATTAATAACAAGGGTCATTGACCTCATTGGACAAAGCAATAAGTAATACCAGCAGATCGTTAGTGTCCACCATTTGATTGAGATTGAAGTCGCTGTCAAGTTTGCCCGATCCCCCAAACATGGCCAGGAACACCAGAATATCAGTCATGGTGGTTATTCCGTCGTGACTTGTGTCGCCGGTTACGTAGTAACTATCATTGGTAAGCCCCATTGATGCACACGCGGTTAGGTCGGCATTTGTATCAGTGAGGGTAGCACTCAGCAGGTAAGTTTGCCCTACCACCAGATTGTTCCACTCGTAGCCATCTACTCCCTGAACTTCCGTCATGTCGGTGGTAAAGAGTTGAAAGGAATAGTCCAACAATAATAAATTCTCAAACGAAGACACATGGGGAACCAAACTGGGTGAAGTAGCCACAAAGGTAAACCATGAATCCGGTCCTATGGCATCACTTTCAGGGCTGTCGGACAATGTCTCAAATGTATAGCTGTACCATTTGGCGTCTGCCCAGCTATGAATCAAAGAAACGGCTGTAGCGGGGGAATCCTGAGCCAAAGTTGAAGAGAGAGACGCAAAAAGCACAGCGGTAGCGAGTAAAATAGTTTTCATAAGGATTGTTTTAAGCATATACGGAAAGGAGGGGGAAAAGCTTGGGTGGGTAATTCAAATTCCCCACCCAAACGTGACCCCCATCACCCCGAAAAGCGGGAGAGATTGCGAACTTGCGGGCCGATGATAAATGCATTGAAAAATCGGAAGGGCCGTATGGCCGGTGTTGTTGTGGTAATGCTGGCAGTGGCATTGCTTGTGGCCTGCGGTGAGGAAAAGCCTCGAGTTCAACCTCTTACCAAGTCGTGGGAAAAGACGGTGCCTTACCAGCCCATTCCTGCCGGACTGTGGTCGTTGAAATCGGAAGATTGTGGGTCGTGCCATGTGCAGCACTATGAGGAATGGAAACTCTCAACGCATTCCCACGCATGGACCGATCAACAATTCCAGGCTGAACTGCAAAAGGAGAGCAGTCCATTCTTGTGCATCAACTGCCATATTCCCCTCCAAAACCAGCAGGAATACATTGTGCGTGGACTAGTAGATGGCGATATCTACCAACCTGCCCGACATAAAAACCCCAATTTTGATCCGGAGCTACAGCAGGAAGGCATCAATTGCGCCAGTTGCCACGTGCGCAATGGGGCTGTGATTGGCCCCACGGGAACGGAAAAAGCCCCGCACGCCACTGTAAAAGACCCCGATTTTCTGAGCGAATCCCTCTGCGTCGGCTGCCACAATGCAACAGCCGTGGTTACTCCTACCCTGGCCTGCTCATTTGAGACCGGCGACGAATGGCAAAGCGGCCCTTACTACGGCGAAAAGAATTGCATCAGTTGCCACATGGAAGAACGTCATCGGGAAATTGTCCTTGGCTATGGCGAACGCCTCAGTCACTACCACGCTTTTCCGGGATCAGGTATTCCCAAGACCGATACTTCTGTGGCTCAAGGTCTCACCGGACTGGATATATTACCTGGCTCGTGGAACGGTTCCTGTCGGGCCGGGGATACTGTTTCTTTTGATCTTACCGTAGTTAACGCCCACGCGGGGCACCGTTTGCCGACTGGCGATCCTGAACGATTCTTCCTGTTCACGTTCACTTTATTGGACGACCATCAAGATACGCTTGGGTTTATGCAGGAACGCATCGGTGAAGAATGGCAATGGCATCCGGAAGCCCGCAAGTTGCACGATAACAACCTCGATCCCCTCGAAGCGCGCATGTTTGTTTTCTCTCACGCCATGCCGCAATCGGGGACGTATTCGTTGCATGTGCACGGTGAAAAACATCGACTCAATCAGCAGTCGGCCGACTATAATCATTTGGGGTCAACGTATCCGTTGTTCATCGATATCTACGACACGACCTTAGTGGTGCATGTGCGCTAGAGCTAGCGTCAATACTCTTCTTCGCCTATCCACCGTTCGTACCAGGCTACATCGTGCCAGGCGTTGAATTTGAATCCAATGCGATGGTACTCGGCGCATTTTACGAATCCCATTTTTTCGTGGAAACGCACCGAAGCCGGATTGGGAATGGTGATGCCGGCCAGGACGTTAGTGAATCCATTTTCCCGCAAGATGGGAAATAACGATTCGTACAGTCGGGCAGCTATGTTTTTTCCTTTTGCGGCATTCGCCAAATAGACAGACACTTCACGCGTGGTATGGTACGCAGCCCGTACGCGATGAGGACTCCCATAGGCATACCCCACAACCACACCCCCTTGCTCGGCCACAACCCAAGGATGTCCTATAGGATCTTGTTCAATCCGACGACGCATCTCAGCCACCGAAAACACCTCCGTTTCGAAAGTATACGCGGTATCTCGCACAAAGGGCATGTAGATTTCCCACAACGCAACTGCATCTTGTGATTTTGCAGGTCGGTAGTGTACTGGATGTTCGGTTTCCGGCATGCGCCAAATATCGAAAATACACTCGAAAAGTGGATATGTGCAACACAAAACAATTGGGCTTAAAAAGGGCCGAATAATGTGTGAAACACTGTTTATAAAACCTCATTGCTTTTGCCCGAGGGAGCCTTGTGGGCAGCTAACTTTGAAGAGTACCTATGTTCCGGCAAATTCTCATTTTCGCTAGCCTTTTGGCCTTGTGCTTCTTTGCTCACGGTCAGAGTGTTACCGTCATAAACAACTATGGCGACACGACCGGAATGGGCCCTGACCAAGGGTTTCGTCTGCGCGATACGCAGCAGCACATGCTCATCATCAACTACTACGAACCTGCCGACACCACACAGGCCGACCGACTCACCGAACTCATCAATGGGGCGCTGGCGTTTTATATTGATCAGGCATTTGTGATAGGGAGTTCCAGCATCGACTTGAGGAAAAATAAGAAAACCATGCTTCGGGAAATGCAGGACATTGTTGTGGAAGGAGTAGAATACTACGACTACAGGGAAATTGAGCCCTTTGCCGGTTTCTCGGCACTGGTAGATCAGAAGATTGAAGAGATCGACCGCACCAAGCTCAACAAAGTGAGCGACATTGAAAAACCTACACTGGTCCGGTATCACCTGGAAGGCCTGAAAATGCTGGCATTTGCCGAAGTGAATCGCTTTGCGGTGGATAACCTCCTGGTAAAGACCGAAACAACAACAGAAGTGATCGACGAAGCCAGTCAGGAAATGCTCCTTCAGGAATTGCGTGATTTCCAAACCCACGACGAGCTCAACACGCTGAAGTTCAATTTGAGTAATGCCACGGTCACTTTGCTCGCCTCCGAAGACGAATTCATCCTGCCCGATTATCAGGAACCGGACACGGCAGAGCAGGATGATTTTGCACAACAAGTACTGGCCATGCTCAAGGAAAACAGTGAGCAATTGAATAGTCTGAAAAGCGAAGTTGACGAAATCCGCAGGGAACAGGAGCGCGAACGGAAACAGCAAGAAACCAATCTGGCATTGCAAGGACAAATCAACGAACTGCGTGAAATGATCGTGCAGTTGGTCAACGGACAAACGCCCATCACCACCACGAATCCCGACAAGCCCGTAGTTGAACGTCCGCGTATTGACAACCTGCCACCGAGCGTCACGGTGACGTTTGGCAGTGGATCATCGCAGGTTAATGGGGCCGGACAGTTGGTCATCAGCGAGATCATTGATTTGCTGGCGCACCACCCTGAGATGCGCATCATGATTACCGGCTACGCCGATCAGCAAGGAAATGCCTCTACCAATTTGCAGCTTTCACAGAAGCGCGCACAACAAGTGCGTGCACTGATCTCGAGAAGCGGAATTGCATCCGACCGCATGATTATGAACTACTTCGGTGACAGTCAGGCTTCCGGAGTATCACAAAGTGACCGGAAGGTAGTCATTGAATTTTTGTACTGACCTTAAAATCCACACAATAGACGCATGAAAATCATCTGCATAGGCCGCAATTATGCCGAACACGCCGCTGAGCTTGGAAACCAGGCTCCTTCGGAACCCATGTTCTTCCTCAAGCCCGACTCAGCCATTCTGCCCCACCGAACACCCCTGTATATTCCCGAGTGGACCCATGATTTGCATTATGAAGTAGAGCTGGTGTTTCGCATCAATCGACTAGGTAAATACATTGAGCCCCGTTTTGCAAATAAGTACTACAACGAAGTAGGCATCGGTATCGACTTCACGGCCCGTGACATTCAGCAGAAGTGCAAGGAAAAAGGACATCCATGGGAGAAGGCCAAGGCATTTGATGGCAGCGCAGCAGTAAGCCGGCATTTCCTGTCACTGGAAGAATTGGGCAAACCCGTTCAGGAGCTGCGTTTCAGTCTGGAAAAAAACGGCGAGATCGTGCAAGAAGGATTTGCGGGCGATATGATATTTTCCGTGGACACCTTGATTGGCTACGTTTCCCAATACATGACCTTTAAAATAGGAGACCTCCTCTTCACAGGAACCCCCTCGGGGGTAGGCCCGGTCACCGCCGGTGACACCCTCGTTTGCAAATTGGAAGGAAAGGAAATGCTCAAGGTCAACGTAAAATAGCCCCCCGCCCCGCCCCGTACAGACGCGATTCATCGCGTCTCCACCCCCTAACCTGGCACCAAAGGTTATAAAAACACACGATCAATAGGTCATCCTGCCGGTAAGCTGATGGCCACAGGGAACGGATGAGACGCGATGAATCGCGTCTCTACGGTGATTTCGGATGAACCGTTATACCGTAAGGAAAAGTATGGTGGTGATCCGGTTACTATTAATACCCAAAATCACCAAATCACTTCATTGGAATCAGAAGTGCCACGTTGGTTCATGACCTGGGTTTGTCGGCGAATGGATTCTTTGTGGAGGATTTCGAGGTACTTTTTCACGAAGTTGGCCGAAAGTCCTTTTCGAACCCACTGTTTTTCATAGGCCTCCACCACTTTCTTCCAGCGATCCAGTTGGAGGATAGTCAGGTTGTTTTGTTTTTTGTACTCTCCTATTTCCTCAGTGACATCAAACCGTGCCACGAGCAATCGGATGATTTCATCATCTATAGTGTCGATGCTGGCCCTCAACTCCGCCAGTTTATTGGCCAGGATGGGGTCAATATTGTCCATTCGTCGCCACACCAAAGCGTCGAGAATTTCGGAGAGGGTGGCAGGTGTTATTTGTTGCTTGGCATCACTCAAAGCTTCATCCGGACGAGGATGCGTTTCGAGCATGAGTCCGTCCATACCTAAATCGATCGCCTTTTGAGCAATGGGGAGGAGTCCGTCCCGATTGCCGTTGATATGACTAGGGTCGCAATACATGGGCAAATCCGGAAACTCCGTCTTCATTGCGATGGGAATTTCCCACATGGGCAAATTGCGGTAGTTGGATTTTCCGAGGTGTGAGAATCCCCTGTGGATTACACCCATTTGGCGAATGCCTGCTTTTTCCAAGCGCTCAACTGCGCCAATCCATAATTGTAAATCGGGATTGATAGGGTTTTTCACGAGTACGGGAATATCCACGCCACGCAGGGCATCGGCAATATTTTGTACCGAGAATGGATTCACCGTGGAGCGTGCGCCTACCCAAAGGATGTCCACACCTGCTTTCAGACAAGCCTCAACATGTGCCGCAGAGGCCACCTCAGTGGTAACAGGCAAGCCCACTTCCCCGCCCGCTTCTACGAGCCACGGAAGCGCCTTTTCACCCATTCCCTCAAATGAATCGGGACGGGTGCGTGGCTTCCAAATTCCCGCCCGCAGGAGATCAACGCGCGAGGTATCGAGCGAACGAGCTACCTCCATAACCTGTTCGGCAGACTCGGCACTGCACGGTCCGGCTATCATAAACGGACGGTTGGAATTTTTCAACGCAGAAAGCATGGCGCAAAGGTAAGGCTTAGCGTTGCGCCCACCAACCATTTGGCCTTGTGCCTACAGATATTCCTGCACGAAATTATCCGCTGAAGTCAGATTACCCAGAAATGGGTATATGTGCCCGGGAGGATCGGAAATAATTTGCACCAAAATTCCGACTTATGCGCGAATCGACCTTTGCTACGGCCACTATTCACCCCGAACAATCCCCTTCCATTGATTTGAAACAACTGGAACGCGATATCCGCGCAAACGGACTCGAACTGCCCGACGGCATTGATATGGTACATGTGGGTCGTTGTCTCACCGATAAACGAAGTGTGATGGGGCACATCCGACAGAAGCCATTTGGATATGCCGGAGACTACCGCATTATTGACCGAATTTACACCCGGGAAGAAAGCGTGGCATTTGGACCGTTTGATCGGTGGGCTTTAGAACAATGCGCATCCAAAGCTGTGCGTAATCGCAAGGAATACATCAAGTCGCTACTGCTTGAACTTGAAGTGAATCGAGGTAAAAAGGTACTCAATGTTGCCTGCGGCCCGTCGCGAGATCTCTATGAATTTCTCCAGGAATACCCCGACTCGGGAGCTCGATTTACCTGTGTAGATATGGATCAACGCGCATTGGATTTTTCAAGCAGACTCACGCATGACCATGCGGAAAAGATTGAGTTTATACATAAAAACATATTTCGATACAACACGGAGCAGCGCTTTGATGTGATTTGGTCGGCCGGATTATTTGATTATTTCAACGACCGTGCATTTGTAATGCTATTGGAGCGATTCCGCAAATGGTTAAAGCCCGGCGGAGTCATCGTTGTTGGAAATTTCAATGCCGACTATAATCCGAGCCGCGGAGTTATGGAAATTCTTGGCGACTGGAAGCTGGAACACAGAAGTCCGTCGCAACTATTGGATCTCGCTGTAGCTGCGGGTTACACACGCCTGGAAGCACGGGTGGAGAGTGAGGAGGAAGGTGTGAATTTGTTTTTACGATTGGCGCCAAAAATCACACTTAACAACGAACTTTTATCATAATAAATGATGCTTAACGATCAGAATATAAACGTATTACACTATCTTATCCCCCAAACCCTTGACCATGCTTAAAATAGTAGAAGTTTGCCTTTTGCTCCTGTTTATTATTGGAGTGGTGTCTATGTTGGCTAGTGTGCTGGTGGAGATTGTAAAGGAATTATTCTCCTTAAAAGAGTGGTTCAACGAGACTTCCATTAATGAAAACCTGATCGTCAATTCTGGTAGTAAAAGTGCACGTGAGAATAAGGAAGACATCGTAAAAACCATTAAAGAAGATCATACACTCAAAAAATCGACTCAGATTTCGGACTCCATGTTGGAGATGCATATTGATGGTGTATCGATGTCTGAAGCATCCGTTCGTAGTCGGCATGAACCTTCGTTGCTAGCCAAACAGAAAGTTGTCGCTTTCAGAGAGTTTCAAAAGAAGGAATTCAAGTTTCTGGCTTCATTGGGATTGGGCATAGCCGGTTTGCTGATTGCCATTGCCCTCCATATCGACGTCTTCCAAATCACCCATTGGGCCTGGGATCACGATTCGGAACGTGCGGAAATCGTAGAACGTATAAAGGAAAACTATGCAGAATACGAGATTGATTCGAATGCTTCCTTTATCACCTGGCTGAATCTGACTCAAAAGTTTGAATCTACTCTTGTGGAGTTTGAAATGCCCATGGGCTGGCAAAATGAAGACAAGATTCGTGAAAAAATCAAGTCAAATCTGCGCGCTAATGCTCATGCGTTGGTTTCGGAATTCATAGAATGGGAGGGCAAACTATTCTACTCCACCCTTTATCCCAATGGCCTGCCCTCAGATTATACGGCATTCACCGAATATTTTCAGAAGTACACGAATTTGCTCAGCACGCACAATGTCGAGGTTTCTAAAGAAGGATCGGAGTTGATGACCTTGCTACAAACAAAGTTGAGGGAATCGGCGCAAACAGTTATTGAACTGTATACTATCGACACCACATTTGAAGCATTGCACCAACGGTTTGAAACGTTGAAGCTCAGCAATGCAGAATGGACACTGCAGACGTACAAGCAGTTGGTGCAATTGAGCTCCAAGCATCTCCCTCATGCTGCCCTGGAACATAAAGTTGCGGATTTGGCCAATAAGGCCGAGGTGATTTCTCAAGGCACAGACCCACTGCATGAACAGGTTGACGCCATTGTAGATCAATTGGTATTGAATAAAGAAACAGAACAACGCATCAACACTTACTACGGCACCAAGTGGTCCTTGTGGTTATCGGTTCTACTGATCGGTCTGGCTGCAACGCGAGGTACGTTTTGGTTTGAGTTGATGGTTAAGGTTATAAGGAAAAAATAGTAATTAATGACAACTCCATCATACTCTGACTTTTATAAATTTCTCAAACGAACAGAAGGCGACCTTTCTCAGCATGCAACCAGTGTTGGAGCTGACGACCTGATTTTTTTTGCTGAAATATTTAACAATGGCACAAGTGGATCCTTATTTGAAATCATGGATCAATGGGGCAATGCTCAATACAACATCGAGTCCAAAGAGAATACTGATACCGGCCAATTCTCAAAAGGCGAACAAAAATTAGTAAAGAATTTACCCCTCCATAAGTTTGTGAAAATGATGGAAACTTGTGCTCGAGAGTACAGACAGTATGAGACAAGCTTGAAGTTATCCTACACCACCGGACATGCGATACACAGCAACTCCGAAAATTACATAATACCTAAGGATCAATCCAATATATTCATTCGCTGGTCTCCCAATGCATTATTGTACGTTGTTCCTGATCGAAGCTCCTTTGCTGACCTTTTAAAAAACGACCAGATTGTCAAAATCGAAAAGGCACTGAAGGAGGCCGTTCAATTCTGGTCCACAAACTTCAATATCCAGATACATTATACGGATAAAGCTCCAGAGAAAAATGAACACACTCAAATCTGTTCAGTGTGCTACAATCCATTATGCAAAGACCCGATTGCAAACGCCAGCTTTCCAGGGGACTCCTTCAAAGGGCTTTCGCTAATTGTTTTTGGCCCAAACGCTCTTAGTGAGGGGACACAATTTGAGCTGCGTAATCTTTTTATTCACGAATTGGGACATACCCTGGGATTTCAGCATCACGATATTCGCCTGAAACACTGTGGTATTCAACCTTTAGGTGACTACGTAGGACTTATGAATCCAGATGATGAAAGAAATCATGCTTTTAGACCAACCACTGAAGATATTGCAGCGATAAAAGCTCATTATGGAACACCTTGTAATCATCAATTAAAACATATTAAAATGAATGAAGAGAATATAATAACAGACTGCCACCCTCAAAGCGCTCCCTTTACTTTTGCAGACATAGCAAAATGTAACTATCGAATCATCAACGGAGTGATGCGTATCGATGACTTCTCTACCCTGAAGTTTACACTTCCAGGGGACATAGCAAAGCAATATGCACCGTACATTGAGGTACAGATAGATTCAACCACTCAAAAAATCTCTTACAAAGTAACTCTTAAAAAAGCGACTGCAGGATATCATGACGAATTCTACTTGCTTTTGGACAATTTACAACCATCCGATGACCAGGCGGAAACACTGTACGATGTCTACGTTGAATTATGGGTTGAGGAAAAATCAGACGACGGAGCCTCTTGTCAAGTCACTTTGAAGAAAGACCGTAAGAAAATCAAAGGTCAATATTCCGGTGGTGCAGGGGAATATGAAAAGTTCAAACGTGTCTAGAACAGTTAACTTCTACCAATCGAGTAAGATCCGAGCCCAAGTTGCAATTTGCATCTTGGGCCTTTTCTGTATTCACGCGCAAGGCCAGCAAGTGAATGCAGATTGGGAAAGCATGCATCTCGCTTTGCAAGCTGACCCTAATATTTCTATTTCGAACACAGAAATTTTTGAATTAAACCTGGAGAAAGCCTGGGCACTGCGGATGAGGCAAGAGCACGAAGAAGCTTTATCTGCTATTCGATCACTAAGGCCAGAGAACAAAGACGATGAGATTCTTTCCCTGGCCTATCTTTCAATGATTCTATTTGAAATGGATAGCATTACTTCGGCAAGACAAACCACCGAATTGTGCATTGCAAAAATCAATAACTACAAAGAATCATCGACCAACGATAAAATTATTCTCAGTAAAGCACTACTCGCCCAATGCTGTGACCTATCCGGCGATTATGTGAATTCCCATAAGTTGTTCTATGAATGTCGAAACTGGCTGCTAGCTGCGCCCTCTTCTGTAGCTATTTACGACGTCATAGATTGCCTTGGACAGTATTACCACCGCACCAATGAAATTCAGGCCTATTCAGATATTTTAAAACAAGGATATCGCTTGTCGCAGGAGGGAGATTTATCCTATCGCAATGCTGTATTTGAAGCCAACCTTGCATTGATTTACTACGAAATTGATAGTACTGACTTGTGTTTGGATCTGACTCACAAGGCCTTGAATAGATTCCAAAAGCTCAATCTTCATCAACGAGAAGTTCAACTACTTAACAATTTATCTCTGGTATACTTTTATCAAAATAATGACAGCCTCGCTTTCAGCACAATTGAACGTGCCTTAAGTGTGGGACGATTGCATGGAACAAGTCTCGATCGGGCATACTCACATTTCAACCTTGCAAATATGCACTCTTATGTGAGCTCGACAGACTCAACATTAGCCTATTGCGACTCGACCATTTACTGGGCAGAATCTTCCGGAAACCTTTATTTGTTGAGGGAAATTGCCGCTCTGAAAAGTGAAGTTTATAAGCAAACTGGAGATTACATAGGTTCATCACAAGCCTTGGAGGAATACATTGATTTTAATGACTCACTTCTTTCCAAGGATAAACTATCCCAACTCACGCGTCTCCAGGCCGAAATGGACTATCAAGCCATGGAAATCAAGCTAGACCGGGAAAAACTTGCCAAGGCAGAGGCCGAGCTAACATCAAGAAAAGCTCAGAACACCAACTTGATGCTTGGCGGTGGACTAGCCATTCTTCTCTTGGCTACCGGATTACTGTTGCAACGCATCAAATCACGCAGAAAGCTGCATGAGAATGAAGTCAGGTTACTCGAATCCACCCGCGAACAAGAAATATCCCAACTCATCCAAACCCATAAATTCGAAAAACTCACCGCTACGGTGCAGGGTGAGGAAAAGGAGCGCGACCGACTGGCAAAGGAGATTCATGATGGAGTTGGCGGTCGCCTCAATGGGGTGGCTTTGCAGCTGGAAGCCGGCAAAAGTCCGGACGCGCTGGCCGAAGAACTGCGCCAAATCCAAAAGGAATTGCGCCATATTGCGCACAACATCTCGGTGCCGCACTTTGAGGAAAATACACTCGTGGAACTCGTTCAGCTTCACCTCCACAACCTGCGCGCTTTCAACGGTCTGGAAATCACCTTCGTGGTATTTCCGCCGGGTCAACCCCTCCGACTGGATCACAAGTTGGAGATCAATTTGTACCGCATGATTCAGGAACTGCTCAACAATGTGGTCAAGCACGCTCAGGCCTCAACGGTCGATTTACAAATCACGCAAACCACTGACTACCTTGAGGTTATGATTGAAGACAACGGTTTGGGCTTTGATCCGGCATCCGCCAAATGGGGTATTGGTCTGAAGAACCTCCGGGAACGTGTTGAAGTATTCGAAGGCTCCATCACCTTCGACAGTAAGAAAGGACGCGGAACCATTGCGATTATAAAGATCCCGACTTTGTGATCGAACAAAATAATTACATTTGACGTGCTATCTTTAGCACTATGAAAAATGTACTATTTGCCTTGTGCGCAACCTTGATTATTACAAGCTGCACACCTCCTCTTTATATCCCCAACACCCCGCAAATGCCCACCTTGTCGGAACAGGGCGAGATTGAAGTCGGCGCTGCAATGGGTAATGGCGGACTCAATGTTCAGGCTGCCGGTGCCGCAACCGACAAGATCGGGATTACTTTGGCCGGCACTACCAATTTTAGGAGTACACTGGACTCCTCGTACCACCATTTTGGCGAAGTCGGTGTGGGTTTTACCCAACTGTGGAAAAACGCCGATCATGACACCCGTATTCGTCCGCTGCTAACCGTATTTACCGGTTTCGGAACCGGAATAACGGGTGGTGTGCGCGACGCCAGTTCAACTGAAAACGGACAAGTAAACTATGGCTACGGGGCTTATAATCGTTACTACCTGCAATTGGGAAGTGGCTTTTCGCAAAAATTCATTGATTTCACCGTGGTGACCCGCTTTTCCTATGTTCGTTTCACAGCCCTCACCACGGAATATGATTTTCGCACTACCGGCGACTTCGACAATTTCTTTGTGGAGCCCGCCCTCGGCGTGAAAGTGGGGGGTGAACGTTTAAAGTTTATGGCGGCTATGGGATTCTCCGTTAGTATGCAAAGCAGCAGCAAAGTTGCGTTCCGACAACAACCGTTTTTTGGTTCCGTCGGACTGCATTACCAAATCAACCTTAAGTAAGTATGAAAAACCTTGCCTATCTCACGTTGATCGCCATCACCTTGGTGGCTTGCACACCTCCCCTGTACTATCCATCCATGGTTCAGGCGCCTACCGTGCATGAAAAGGGAGATCTTGAAATTGCCACGTATATGTCCCCGCAATTCGGACAACTGCAGGTGGCTTTTGCTCCACACCGCAGCGTGGTTGTGGGCGGGGAATTTGGGAGCGACCTGAATACGAATGCCACCGACTCCGATGAACGCAGGTTTTACGGACTTAATGCCGGCTATATTCTTCTCCCCGAAGGCGTCGAAACGCGACTTCGCCCCACTGCACATGTGTTGATTGGCTTTGGATCGGGAAGCACACGCACAGCGGGATATTTCAGAAACGATTTAGTCTCGACCGCTTCTTACAGCATGATCGGTTTCTATAATCGCCTACAATTGACTATAGGTGGGGGTATTACGCATCGAAATGTGGATCTGCTGTTCAACTCCAGGCTATCACGGGTGAGTTTCTATAGTTTGGATGTCTATGGAAACACCGCCCTGGGGGATCACGAAAATGCATTTGTAGAGCCAACCATGACCATACGGGCAGGAGGTAAACACCTGAAGTTTGTGGCTCAGGCCGGATTGAGTATTCCGCTTTCCGATGCTGATTTTCAATCGAGTCCGCTCATTATCGGTATTGGGATTCAAACCGATCTGAACCTGGAGCGCTTTATGAAATAACCCACGATAGGGAGTGCAACAACCATTTGGATTTATTCCTGTTCCTGATCATCAAAGTGTGATATTGACCAATCCTTCAAACTCATCACAATTGAGTCTGAGCACATATTTCCCTGACGGCACATCGGGGAACAGCTCTATCAGACTGTGGTGCGACAATTTCCAATTGGCATATGTACGTGAGAATACCGCGTGCAGCTGGGTGTCGAGGAGCGCCACGGAAAATTGGTGAATCACCGGTTGCAATCCGGAGATTTTGAGAAACTGCGGAACTTCGCGATTGGGATCGGTGCATAGGGAAAGGTAGAGCCGTCCGGGCAAGGTGGAAACGAAGAGGTTTTGCATATCAGATCAACTGATTTCGAACTGCAAATGCCGCGATCTCGGCAGTATTCTTCAGGCCGACTTTATACTTGATGTTCCTCCGATGGGTGCCCACGGTTTCCGAACTGATATGCAATGCATCCGCAATCTCCTGACTGCTCTTTCCAAGTGCAACTAGTAGCAATACCTCCATCTCGCGCTTCCCAAGTGCGTACTGCTTTACAAAGGAATCCTTGATCTCGTTGTCGATACTGAAGGCAAAGTCATAGTCGCCACTCATGTCTCGCAATGAATCCTGGCGGTACTTTTCTCCGAAATGTACACTTCGGATAGCCTCTACCAGTTCTTCGCCACTGGCATGTTTGAGCAGGTAGCCATCAATTTGCATTTCATCGAGCTGCGCCACCAGGTTGCGATCGTAGTACATGGTGATAACTACAATCTTGGTAAAAGGGAAGCCCTGTTGAAGCTCCTGGAGCATTTCCAGTCCGTTCTTACCCGGCATATTGAGGTCGGTCAGCAAAACGTCGATTCCTCCCTTTTGAAGTTGGGTGACCGATTCGCGCATGTTATGAGCCGTGCCAACGATTTCAAAATCTTCTTCCTTCTCAAGGATAGCCACCAATCCCTGCAATACCAATTGATGATCGTCGGCTATAACCATTCGGATGTTTTCCATAAACCAGTTGTTTCTACAAGTTTACAGGTAAATTAAAGAACGGTTTATACCCAGAAATGGGGAATTGCACACGTCGAAAGAGAACACACGAGAAATGAGAAACGGGCAAAAAAAAGACGGAGTATTGAAAGATGATCAATACTCCGTGCTCACTTAGTGGATTGTAGTGCCCGGAGCGGGAGTCGAACCCGCACGTCCTAACGAACACATGGCCCTCAACCATGCCTGTCTAC
Source organism: Flavobacteriales bacterium (assembly GCA_020437755.1). GTDB lineage: Bacteria > Bacteroidota > Bacteroidia > Flavobacteriales_D > Sanyastnellaceae > JADFAK01. The sequence continues at coordinate 252 of JAGQVX010000095.1, read as the reverse complement.
CAATTTCAGCACCCGGGCGGGTGATGATCCGAAGATCATTTCAATTTGGGATGGCAAAAGTATAAATTCAACTGAAAACATCTGTCAAATCGGAATTCTTTTTTCATCGCCGGCAAAAAAGGAGTAGGGTCTAAAATGTATCATCGGGTGACTTCAACAGATTTGTGGAGAATGTGAAAAACAAATGGGAGATTCCCCAATTACAAAAAGCATCAACAAAATCCATAATTAAAGGCGCTATATGCCCTTGAT
>JAGQVX010000094.1 GCA_020437755.1 Flavobacteriales bacterium | reverse complement strand
AAGCTAATCACAGTTCGTCCTTTTAGCCATTTGTTAAAGGCGTTCCGGCTTAAAAATCAAAACTACCTTTTTCATGTTGCGTGTTTTTAGTGAAAAATCGATTACACTGCAAACGTAGAGCGACTTATGCCCTCACAGCAACACAAAAATAGGAAGCTACAACACTTTTTACGGAAAGGAATAGTCAAGCAAGGGTCATTGACTGTTCTAAGCCTGCTTGTGCGTACACACCGCACCTTTTGGTCCAGACCCAACGTCATTCCTGTGCCAAACAGCTTGCCTTTTCAATCAGAACGGATTCGAGAATGTTGCCGGTTTGGTCAAATGAAAAGCCTAATCCATGCTGAGCATAGAACATTTCACATTTCGAAAAAAACAATGGTTGAGTTGAGTTCGATGTAAAACGATCACCCAGTTTTTCGCGTATTTCATCCTTCGTTGAAATACCCGGTCGAATAGACCCATTAATCACTAAGCCCGAATTCTTGCCCATCTCGTAATGGGTAATCACATGATTTTTCGGACACTCTTCTAATGACAAATCTCCTTCACACCAGTAATAACTCATTCTCAAGGATTGAGCTCTGTAGTATATTGTAGTTGGATGAAATGCTATTTCTCCACAAAAAATCGATTCTTGTTCTTCAGTCGGGTTTCCCAGTAAATTCCTTACTTCAAAATCAAAATCACATCGAAACACCCTATTAATACTGTCATTTTCAAATGTAATCTGAACGGCAGGGAACAACTTTTCTCCGGTTGGTTCTTGCGTTTTATCAGGATTTGAGTTGCTTTCCAGTGAATTCTGACAAGAAAATACCACCAGTGAAATAACTACCAGCAATCGCTCCAAATTAGAGCTCCGTTTGCGATTTGAAACTGATGCGATCAATGCTTACTTCATTGGATTAGACCTTATAAATCACTCACACCCCTCACAAGGAACACCGAATGTTCCTAAAAACTGCAAGAGATCCTGTGTGTTGCGCTGGCAGTCCAGATTGAAGTCGCCCTGACAAATAGCATCGAACGTGCAGGAACCATCATCTTTCCAGGCGGTTGAATCGTAGTTGACTGCGTCGGGATAGGTGCAACCCATGAGGTCATCATCCGCAAACAAGGGATCTGTGAAATTGAACATGACCTCATCGCCATCGTTGACTCCACCGCCATCACTATCAGGTAAGGTTGGAATTGTGAAATACACGTATGCTTCGTCACCGTCCGATAGTCCATCATAATCGGTATCGGGCTGAGTTGGATCAGATGAATAAAACCAGAACTCCGTTCCGTCATCCACACCATCATTGTCCGTATCAGGATCAGCCGGATCTGTATTGTAGGTTAAAACTTCCACTCCATCAATGAGCGTATCATAATCAGAATCGGGCATTGAAGGACTTGAACCATATACATTCACCTCGTCCCCATCTGTTAATCCATCTCCATCTGAATCAGCTATTAGCGGATAACTGTTATAAACGTACAATTCCAAAAAGTCATTCAATCCATCCGCATCAGTGTCGGGATCAAGTGGGTTCAGAAATGCATAGACTTCTTCTGAATCAAGCAAGCCATCACCATCCGTGTCATCCATCATGGGATTGGTACTATAATTATTCACCTCCTCGCCATCAGTTAGGTTGTCCCCATCGGAAAATGGATCAACAGGATTGGTTCCGTAAATGTAGACTTCGTCCCCATCGATGACCCCATCCTGATCGGTGTCGGGTTGATTCATGTCTGTTGAGTACAAAAAGAATTCTTCATAATCCTCGATTCCGTCACCATCGGAATCTGCCAGATTTGGATCAGATTGAAAGCTACCTACCTCTTGTTGATCAGAAAAGCCGTCTCCATCGGTGTCCTGGTTGATGGGGCTGGTATTATAGAACATGACTTCGTCACCGTCCCATAATCCGTCCAGATCCGAATCGAGGTTCAAGGGATTGGTGGAATAAACGAGTATTTCATCGCCATCGTGCAAACCGTCATAATCTGAATCAAAACTGTTCACGTTCAGCCCCAGGCCATTCTCAAAGCCGTCGTCCAGTCCGTCGTAATCCGAATCGGGGTTGAGTGGATTACTTACCAGACCGAACAATTCTTCAAAATCAGTTAATCCGTCAAAGTCTGTATCGGGCGATAAAGGGTTGGTTCCATAGAGGTAAAACTCATCCTGATCGGTAATGAAGTCGCCATCCGTATCGGTGATGTCCGGATTCTGCGGCACCAACATACACGTACCGTTATCGCAAAGAGCGTCAGGGTTGTAATTACAGGCGATGGGGTTGGTACAGCCATCGGGCAACGTGCAGCTTCCGTCATCGCAAATAGCTGAGGGATCATAGTTACATGCTGCCGAGTCAGTACAACCATCCGGATAGACGCAAGAGCCGTTGTCGCAATTGGCCGAAGGGTTGTAATTACATGCTCCGGGATCGGTGCATCCGTCGGGAAAAACACAGGAGCCATCGTTGCATGTAGCCGATGGATTGTAATTGCATGCAGACAAGATCGTACAGCCGTCAGGTAAAATACAGGAACCATCATCGCAACTAACAAAGGGATCATAGTTACATGCACCGGAAATGTGACAGCCATGGTTCACCGGAAACGCAAAATTGGAAATAACGAGGGTTGACGGAGTTGCGCCAATGAAATCATTTCCGGTCACCAGAAAGGTAATCTGGTCTCCCGGTGATACATTGGTCGAGTACGCACTGGACGCGCTTCCGCTCGAAATCAGGGTTACTCCATTTTTTTGTATCCCCCAAATATCATTGCCATTCGCAACAAAGGAGAAGTTGAATGAGAGAACTCCGCCATCTATAATGGTTGTCTTGAGCGTGAAAGTGCCAAAATTCGCCGGACCCGTTATGCTCATTGTTGTAGCCGTGAAGTTGAACGGGCCTGTCCCAGTTGCTGTCCACTGAACGGGTGCATAATACCCTGTAAAGTTCATTCCTCCCCCACCCGGGTTGATCTGGTTCCCACATCCGTCGATTTGAGCCTGAGCAAAACTGAAGACACAAAAGCAAATAGCCGTTATGCACGTCCGATAAATGCGTTCCATAGTTGTGTATTTTGGTTGTGGCAAGTTAGTCTGGGAAAATGAGCCTTTTCTCAGGGAAAACCCTGAATTTGACATTCAAAGTACCCATTTTCAGTCAGATAGTACTTTTCGGCACCTATCTTTTGACTACTTCTCAAGCTGGCGCACCCATTCCAAACCTTCAAGCCAGGGTCCAAAACCGCTCTTGGGTTCAATATGCCCGGCATCTTCAAGCATTACCAGTCTGCTCCCCCAGTTTTTCGCAAATTCCCCGGTTCGTTCAATACTGGTTACATGGTCATTGGTGCTTCCAACAACAATAGTGGGAAAGGGCAATGAAAAAGTGGGGATAGGAACAAATCCGCTGATGTACTCCGGGTAATTCTCGCGCTCGGAATCACTTGGGGCAACAAGAAGCGCTCCTTTGATGGTATGTCTGTATCGCTCAAACCACTTGACAATGGCCATACAGCCTATGGAATGACCAATCAGGATCAGCTCGTGATGAGGATGTGCTGACAGGCTATTCTCCATTTGCTCGATCCAATCTTGACAATGTGGATGGTCCCAATCTGCTTGTTGAACCCGCACAAATTCGCCGGGAAACTCAAGTTCCCACAATGTTTGCCAATGGTCTTTACCAGAGTTGTGCAGTCCGGGAATATTGATCTTCATAGCTTCTATAGGTTTACCTTACAAGAAAGGCACACTTTCGTGCGCCTTTCTATTCTTTTCTCATCAATAAAGCGGGAACAATTCCCAACTCATGACCTTATTAATATTTGGTGGATACCCCCATATTGTCAAACATGAAAGCCCACTTATCTGTCTGTTCTTCAATAATCACAGCCGTAGGCTTACCGGCCCCATGTCCGGCGCGCTCCTGAATACGAATAATTACAGGATCCTTACCTGCATGGCACGCCTGCAAGCGTGCGGCAAATTTGAACGAGTGTGCCGGAACTACTCTATCATCGTGATCGGCAGTGGTCACCATGGTAGCCGGATAATCGACGCCCTCTTTGAGATTGTGGAGCGGTGAATAGGCATACAGGTTGTCGAAATCAACCTTGCTGCTATCGGCACAACCATACTCGGGAATCCACCCCCAACCAACGGTAAAGCGGTTGTAACGCAGCATGTCCATCACGCCAACGGCCGGGAAGGCCACTTTGAACAGTTCCGGACGTTGTGTCATGCACGCCCCCACAAGCAGACCGCCATTTGAACCACCGGCAATAGCCAGTTTTTCATTTGATGTATATCCCTTACTTATTAACGTTTCGGCAGCCCCGATGAAGTCGTCGAATACATTTTGCTTGTTGAGAAGCATGCCTCCTTTGTGCCATTCTTCGCCAAACTCACCACCACCACGGAGGTTCACCATTGCATATACCCCTCCATTTTCGAGAAGAATGATATTGGACGTACTGAACGATGGCGTCAGACTAACATTGAAACCTCCGTAGCCGTATAGCATTGTTGGATTATTGCCATCCATTGCAAGTCCTTTTTTGTGGACGATGAACATGGGAACTTCCGTACCATCCTTGCTCTTGAAGAACACCTGATGCGATTCATAGTCATCCGGATTGAACTTTACAGCGGGCTGATAGAACACTGAACTTTCTCCCGTAATAATATCGTAGCGGTAAATGGTAGCCGGATAGGTAAAAGACGTAAACGTGTAGTAAAGCGTATTCTCATCCGATCTCGCACCGAATCCACCTGCACTACCGGTGTTATCGGGCAATTGAACTTGCTCGGCATTGCTGCCATCATAGTTCATCTTGTACACACGTGTCGATGCATTTTCCAGATAGGTAGCGAACAATTTCCCACCTCCTGTGCTGGCACCTTCGAGCAAATGTTCCTTTTCAGGGATCACTTCAGTCCATGCATCTTTTGACGTATTGTTGGGATCAATTGCCACGACGCGGTACTTAGGAGCGTCAATATCCGTGCGGACCAGGAACTTATCGTTGACGTGGTTCACGATGTACGACTTATGCTCAAAGCCCGTAAACAGTGGGGTGAACTCCCAGCCTGGATTGGACAAATCGGAGAAATAGCATTCGTAGCCATCCGTTCCCGAAGCCGCGTAGAGAATCAGGTACCGCTCATCTTCGGTCACGCCCACCCAATGGTACAGGTTGAGGTTATCTCCATTTCGGTATACCAACTCATCTTCACTCTGTGGAGTGCCCAGCTTGTGGTAATAGACCTGGTGATCTTCATTCGCCGCGCTGAATTCTTGTCCGGCTGCAGGTTCAGGATATCGGCTGTAGAAGAATCCATCTTTGTACCAAGAGGCGCCGCCAAACTTGATCCAGCGTAATGTGTCGCCGGTTTCTGCGCCGGTTTCCACGTCCATAACACGGATTTGCGACCAATCGCTGCCCGCTTCACTCTGGGTGATGGCCATGTACTTATGGTCTTTTGATGCTTCAACCAGATCCACGGTGATGGTGCCGTCGGCGCTCAGCGCGTTGGGATCAATGAAGACCTCCGGTTCGCCATCGAGACCGCGCTGCTTGTAGATCACATCCTGGTTCTGCAGTCCGCTGTTCTTGTAGAAAAAGTAGTTGTCTCCTACTTTGTAAGGTGAGCTCACCTTCTCATAATCAAACAATTCGGCGTAACGCGCCTTGATTTTGTCCCGACCCTGGATTTGATGTAAATAGTTGAAAGTCACCGCATTTTGATCTGCTACCCATTGTTCTACTTCAGGGGCTGTGTCGTTTTCAAGCCAGCGATAGGGATCGGCAACCTGCGTTCCCCAGTAATCATCTACCTGATCCACAATGCGGGATTCAGGATACGTTAAGGTGGGAGGTTCCGACTGGTTGTCGGTTGACTCTGCAGGAGGTGTGCACGCCGCCAGCATGCCCATTCCAATGATCAATAGTGAGGTGTTTTTCATGAGGTTTTGGATTATTCGGGGGCAAATTAAAGATTTTAGCCGCGCAGCTGCACACCTCGAACAGGCATGATTAAGTGAGATTAACATTTTCTGTGAGCACATCCAATGGGATGGTGGTATCGCAAGAAGCGTTGTTGTTCTTCACCTCCATTGAATGTTTTCCACATTTTATTCACAGCGTCAATAATTGAGGAACGAATATCGTTCTAAGGATTGGTCGAAGGTTTTGAAGCTATTGTCCTCAGTGAATTGAAGTTGCCGGAAAAACGCACAATCAGTTGGAGTGAAAATGCTGAGAAAAGACCCAAACAACGACGTGCTTTTTAAGAAATTTTGAAGGAGTACATTTTAAGGAGTCGCGAATTCTTCTACCTTCACATTTCGTAAACATGACCGTAGTCAGGATTTAAAAACCTCGTGTTTTATGAAAATTCAAACGGAGAATATTTTTCAGGTTGTTGAATTGAAGGCCTCTCCTTCAATGGTTTACAACATATTCCTCAATCAGGAAGATCACACCAAATTCACAGGCATGAACGCTGAAATCGACCCGCAAGTGGGAGGTAAATTCAGTGCTTGCAATGGCCGCACAACCGGAGTTGTACTGGAATTGGTTAAGAATAAGCGCATCGTTGTAGCATGGCAACATAAGAAGTTTCCCAAGCACCATTATTCAGTGGTAGACATGGAAATCGAGAAAACCGATCAAGGATGCAGAATCAAGTTCAACCATATCGGAGTTCCTTCCGATATTGATGGGTGGCTCACCGACAACTGGATGAACACCTATTGGGAGCCGCTGCAAGATTACGTATTGGAAGCAGAACACGCCGACGCCCATTAATCCTTTCAGATTAAGCTAGCCACCTGGGTTAAGATGTAGCACGCCCCCGTACAGACGCGATTTATCGCGTCTCAACCGTGCACATATCGTCCTCACCCCCACTACACCCCAACCACAGTTCACTTTCGCCCCCAATCGATTCGAGCCTGGGCGAGTACATTCCAACCGGCGCGCTTGCCTTTGATGTATTCGTAGTATCCTGAAATGCCAATCATGGCGGCATTGTCGGTGCAATAAGCAAATGGCGGGACGAATACATTCCATCCCTTTCGTTCGCCCAGTGCCTGCAACTCGCTGCGCAAAGCGCTGTTGGCCGATACCCCTCCTGCCACGCACAGGTCGTGAATTCCTTCGCGTTCGGCTACGCGTTCCAATTTGTTAATGAGGGTTCCTACGATGGTGTGTTGAACAGAGGCACAGATGTCGGCTTTGTTCTTTTCAACGAACTCCGGATCCATAGCCACCTCTTTTTGGAGGAAATACAATACACTGGTTTTCAATCCACTGAACGAAAATTTATCGTCGTCGAGTTTTGATTCCGGAAAGGGAAAGCGGGAAGGGTCACCTTCCCTGGCCAATCGATCTACTACTGGTCCGCCGGGATACCCCAGCCCCATGATCTTGGCAATCTTGTCGAATGCTTCGCCGGCGGCATCATCCATTGTTTCGCTCAAAATCTCCATGTCGTAGGGATCATTCACCCTTACAATCTGGGTATGTCCCCCCGAAACGGTGAGGCACAAAAAAGGAAACTCAGGAAAACGCTCCTGTCCATCGTCGATGAGGTGGGCCAATATGTGGGCCTTCATGTGATTCACGTCAATCAGGGGCAGCGATTTGGCGAATGCCAGACTCTTGGCAAACGAAGTCCCCACCAACAATGAACCCAGCAGTCCCGGCCCGCTGGTGAAGGCCACAGCGTGAATATCATCCATAGTACACGCAGCCTGCTTGAGCGCCGAACTCACCACCGGAACAATGTTCTTTTGATGTGCTCGACTCGCCAATTCGGGTACTACCCCACCATACTCCTCATGAATTTTTTGCGATGAGATGACATTTGAAAGTACCTTTCTTCCCTCCAATACAGCGGCCGACGTGTCATCGCACGAACTTTCAATGGCCAGGATTTTCACGTTCACCTCCTCTTGTGTCATAATCGATATGGTTTTTGGCATACTTTTTTCACCATCGGGCGGGTAAAATTAGCGTTATTTATACGTATCGGCCCGCTAGAAGACAGTATTTTGGCTCCCAATTGCATGAAGCGCATTCTTAAAATAATTGGCTACTTCCTCCTCTCCCTCCTGTTAATTGTGGGCGTGCTGCTTGTGCTTATCCAAACCTCATGGTTTCAAACCTGGGCTACGCAAAAAATTGCCGGTTACTTCAGCGAAGAGTGGAATACGGTCGTCTCCCTCGATCGTGTGGATATTGATTTCTTTGCTACACTGGTCCTCGAAAACGTGTATTTGGAAGACCAGCATGGAGATACGCTGGCATTCGCCAAATCGGTGGCCCTTTCCGGTGTGGATTTCGACCGCGAAGAACTGCGACTCGAGCTCGGCTCACTGACCCTGGACTCGGCCTACTTCGCATTGCGCTACGTAGAAGCCGACTCTGCACTCAATCTGAATTTTCTCATCGACTACTTTGCCGGTGATACGACCACATCGACAGATTCCTCCGTGTTTTCGCTGCTCCTGGATGATTTGGAACTCATCAATAGCCGGTTTGTGTTTGACGATGCTACCCTCGGACAGTTTCCGGGTTTGATGCAATACGGCGATCTGGATATTAGCCGCATCAATATTGGACTTTCGAATACGTCTCTCATCGGTGACTCGCTGCGTACCACTATTGACTATGGTTCGGCGCAGGATCATTGTGGACTCACGCTGGAGGCCTTCCAATCGGACATCGCCATGGGGCCCACGTTGATCACGCTCGACAATACCCATCTTGAAACGAAAGAAGCCCTCCTCAATGGGCGGGTGGCGTTCAAATTCAACTCATTTGCCGAATGGCTGAATTTCAACACCGGCGTGCGCATGAACCATGAACTCACGGATTCCCGGTTGAATATTCGCGAATTGAAATACTTCGCCTCTGACCTTGATTACGTGGATAAAGTGGTGTTGATCGACGGACATGTGGGCGGACGCGTTTCCAATCTGCGGTCTACCGGGCTATACCTCCAACTGGACGAACACACCTGGTTTTCAGGTCGATTCCGGCTGGACGGACTTCCCGATATTGAATCGACGTTTATTACCCTGGATGTGGAAGAACTGGTTTCTACCAAAGAAGAGCTTGACCGCATACCGGCTCCGCCTTTTGAGGAGGGTGCGTTTATTGAGACTCCGGAGGCATTCGCCAAATTGGGACAAATGCGATTCACCGGTAATTACACCGGATTTATCAATGATTTCACGGCTTACGGTACGCTTGAAACGCTGATTGGAAATGTGAGTTCGGACATCACGCTCCATGAAACCAACGACCTGTACACGTACAAGGGTAACTTTAATCTGGATCGCTTCGATCTGGCCGAATTCTTCGACAACGACATGCTGGGTCCCGTTACCACCCGACTCGAAATTGATGGTCAGGGATTGAACATGGACGACCTCGACGCGCATATTCAAGGGAGTATCGACAAGGTGGTGCTTAACGACTATTCCTACGATCACATCCGGGTGAATGGGGAGTTCAAAGACAAATACTTCAACGGTGACCTATCCATTGGCGATGAAAACCTGTTTGCCGATTTCTCCGGAAAGGTAGACTTCAGTACCAGTCGGCCGGCTTTCTCCTTCGATGCAGAGATCCACAATATTGACCTTGTAGACCTTCATTTTTACGATGACAAGTATTCCAGCCTATCGGCCAACATCACTGCCGACATGAAGGGAAACAGCTTCCAGGACATTGAGGGAATAATCAAGGCCACCGATATCGAATACTGCTCGCTCGATGATGAATGCAGGGTTGAAGAAATCTCACTGAGCGCCTACGCATTGAATCCGGGAAGAGAAATCAAGTTGCAATCTTCCATTGTAGACGGATCCTTAACCGGAGAGTATCAGTTCGAAACGTTGGCTCCCAGCATTATGGGAATTCTTTCAGACCTGATCCCATCGTTTGACTATACCCCCGATGAGACCATAGCACTTCACAAAGAAAATTTCGAGCTCAAGGCCCGCATCAAAGATTTTAGCGTTATCCGCGACTTCTTTATTCCCGATCTGGATATGTCGGAAGGCACCATGCTGCAAATGGACATTGATGACCAAACCAATCAATTCTCATCGCAGGTTGTTTCCGATAGTATCAGCTATATGGACTACTCGCTGGTGGGGCTGACGGTGGATGCCCGACGACAGGATTCGGCGATTTACTTCACGACGATCAGCGACCATTTCTATGTAAGCGACTCCTTGTCGTTTGACAATTTCTCCATTGATGGTCGCACGGAAAACGACACCCTCTTTACCTCGCTGAGCTGGGAGAACGAAGAAGATCGTCATTCAGGAGATCTCAACCTGCAAATGACCATTCGCGGAATCCTCAACTATGATGTATTGTTCAACAGTGCACAACTCACCCTTCAGGACGAAATATGGAATTTCGACCCCAATGCATACCTGAGAATTGATTCTACCCGACTTGAAGTGAGGAACTTCAGTATTTTCAATGAGTATCAAAGGCTGGACATCAACGGCATTGTTTCAGAACACCCCAAGCCCTGGCTTACCGTACAGTTGCACAATCTGCAGCTCGACAATTTCAATCCATTCCTCAAAGGTTCGGGGACGGAGCTGGACGGCGTTCTGTCGGGAGAAATGACGCTCCGCGATGCTTATGACAAAAAACTCATCCAGGCGGACCTCATCGGACTCAATCTGGCTGTGAACGGCTATGAAATTGGGGATGTTTGTCTGGAAAGCACCTACGACAAAGCCCACAACCGCATGCTGCTCGCCGGAGAATTGTCAAGGCTGGAGAACAACGAAATAAGCTTTGGAGGCTGGTACAGTCCCACCGATGAAGAGCAGTTGAACATCAATCTACGACTGAACCATCTGAAACTCGCTTTGGTGAATTCGTTTATTAGTGAGGGCATTAGTGACATTGATGGCACGGTTTCAGGCAATATTGAGGTCACCGGTCGCGTGGATGCGCCGCAGCTCAATGGAAGTATGGATTTTGAGAATGCCAGTGTGCGGTTGGACTATCTGGGCACCAAGTATTTCATCAAGGAGCAAGCAGGGGTGTATCCCGATATGTTCACCCTTGACCGCATCAAGGTGATCGACGAGCAGGGCAATCAGGGTTACCTTACCGGCGCGGTGATTCACGACAATTTTGAAAACTGGAACTTCGACGTTTATCTGGATATCGAGGAGGAGCCGTTCATGTGCTTGAATACCACGGAGTTTGAAAACGATCTGTATTATGGTCAGGCATTCGCCAAAGGATATATCAACATCTTCGGGTACCTCGACAACCTGGAGATTGACGTGAATGCCGAAGTTGGGGAGGATACCAATTTATCGCTGCCATTGGGAGGATCGGAAGACGTGACTTTTGAGGACTTCATTGTGTTTGTGGATCACAACAATGAGGTCGAAGAAAAACAGGTTGATCTTTCGGGAATTCAAATGAATCTCGAGTTGGACATTATGCCCGAAGCGGAGTTCCGGCTCATTTTCGATGAAGCCGTGGGCGACGTAATGGAAGGAAGGGGATTGGGCCATGTAAGCATGGAGATTACCCCACTGGGGGACTTTTACATGTACGGACTCATGGAAATTGTGGATGGATCGTATCTGTTTACATTGAAGAACCTCATCAACAAGGAGTTTACGGTAAAACCAGGCGGCACCATTGCCTGGTATGGCGATCCCCTAGCGGCAGATATCAATTTGGAAACGGTGTATTCCCTCACCACCTCACTGCAGACTTTGTTGGGTGATGACTACTCACAGTATTCCAACCGCGTGCCGGTGGATCTCATAATGAATCTGGACGGTAAGCTGATGAACCCCGGAATCAACTTCAATATACAGTTGCCCGGTGCCGATGAGATCACACGTTCCCGTTTGGCGGCTGCCATAAGCTCCGAAGAAGAAATGAACCGACAAGCGTTCGCCCTGCTCGTACTGCGGTCGTTTGTGTCTCCTCCCAATATCAGCAGCACGAAATACCAGGGAGGAGCCGTAGCTGAAATCTCCAGTGAATTGGTTTCACGCCAGCTCAGCAACTGGTTGTCGCAAATTTCGAATGACTTCGACATCGGTTTTAATTATCGACCGGGGGATGAAATCAGCAACGAGGAAATCGCTGTGGCGCTGTCCACCCAGTTGTTCAACGACCGCCTGCTGTTGAGCGGGAATTTTGGAGTTTCCAATGGAAATGATGCCAACAGCAATCCAAGTGGTTTGATCGGCGATTTGAAGGTGGAATACAAAATCACCAGCGACGGTAAGATTCGCCTCGTGGTGTATAATGAATCCAACGACTTCCAGACCTTAACCACCGACCAATCCGCCTACAATCAAGGGGTGGGTGTGTTGTACAAAGAAGAGTTCGACACGATGGACGAATTCTTTTGTGGGTTCAAGAACCTCTTCTTGCCGAAAGACAAACAATTGGACTGTTACTGATTCACCAGCATCCCCTCACGCTGCGCTTTCACTTGTTCACTGTGGATGTAATCGTCGTAGCTCATGAGCTTATCCACTGCCCCACCCGGGAATAGTTCCAGAATTCGCGTTGCCACCGTTTGTGTAAACTCGTGGTCATGACACGTAAACAGTACCGTTCCGGGGAAATCCATCAGAGCATTGTTGAAGGCCGTAATCGCTTCGAGGTCCAGGTGATTGGTAGGTTCATCGAGTAAGAGCACATTGCCTTGAGCGAGCATGGCGCGTGAAATCATACAACGTACTTTTTCTCCACCCGACAATACATTGCACATTTTGAAGGTTTCTTCTCCGCTGAAGAGCATTTTCCCCAGAAAGCCCCGCACATATTCCTCGTCCTTGTTGTCGGAGAATTGGCGAAGCCAGTCAATCAGGTTCAGGTTTTCATTGAAGAACTCTTCGTTGGAAGTGGGTAAATAGCCCGTTGTGATGGTTTGTCCGAATTCAAATTTACCCGAGTCAGCCTTCATGTTTCCGGCGAGGATCTCATAAAACGCCGTAGTTGCCAGTCCGTTGTCGCTGATTACCGCGATCTTGTCACCGCGATTCACATTGAGGTCAACTCCCGAAAACAGCAGTTCGCCACCCATGCTTTTGCTGAGGTTTTCCACGTGGAGGATTTGATCACCGGCATCCCGCTGCTGCTGGAAGATAATAGCCGGATAACGGCGACCGGAAGGTTGGATATCGTCCACATTGATCTTCTCAAGCAATTTCTTTCGAGCCGTAGCTTGCTTGGATTTGGCGGCATTGGCACTGAATCGCGAAATGAATTCCTGCAACTCCTTCTTCTTGTCCTCCGCTTTCTTATTTGCCGCCTGGCGCTGACGCAAAGCCAACTGAGACGACTGATACCAAAACGTATAGTTACCCGTATAAATCTGGATTTTACTGAAGTCAATATCCACGATGTGCGTGCAGACCGTATCCAGGAAGTGACGGTCGTGAGATACAACGATCACCGTATTCTTAAAATTGAGAAGGAAGTCCTCCAGCCATTCGATTGTTTTAAGATCGAGGTCGTTGGTAGGCTCATCGAGAATCAGGACATCCGGATTACCGAAAAGAGCCTGAGCAAGCAGCACACGCACCTTTTCAGAACCTGCGAGCTCGTCCATTTTCCGGTCGTGCTTCGATTCGGCGATTCCCAGTCCGCTGAGCAACATGGCGGCATCCGACTCGGCATTCCACCCGTCCATCTCGGCAAAGCGCTCTTCCAGTTCAGAGGCACGGATACCGTCGGCATCACTAAAGTCCTCTTTGGCGTAAAGGGCATCTTTTTCCTGCATGATGTTCCACATCTCTTCGTGACCACGTAAAACGGTATTCAACACCAATTCATCATCAAACTCCTCGTGATTCTGCTTGAGGACGGCCATGCGACAGCCCGGTTCCAGGTTCACCTGTCCCCTATTCGGATCAACGTCACCGGAGAGGATTTTAAGGAATGTAGATTTTCCTGCGCCATTGGCACCAATCACCCCGTAGCAATTGTCGCCCATAAACTTCAGATTCACCTCATCAAAGAGAACTCGCTTTCCGTATTGGAGAGAAATATTGGTTGTTGTAATCACCGCTTCTTTTTTTTTGAAAGTGCAAAAGTACGAAGTATAAAGGGATGTAGTGTGATGGGAATGATTTGCCGGAGTTCTTGTGTGTTCAAAGGGCAAGGGTGGATGCTCCCAAAGCACCATTGCTCCGGTGAGGAGTACCGACACTTCAACAAGAATCAACCATGCTCAAGCAGGAATCACCAACATTCCAGCGAGATGCATCAATGTTTTAGTGCGATGCACTAACGTTTTAGCGAGAATCACTAACGTATCAGTGAGATGCACTAACGTTTTAGCGAGAATCACTAACGTTCTAGCGAGATGCACCAACATTTTAGCGAGAATCACTAACGTATCAGTGAGATGCACCAACAATTTAGCGAGAATCACTAACGTATTAGCGAGTTGCACCAACGTTTTAGCGAGATGCATCAATACTCCGGCGGTGTACAGCATTGTTTACATGAGACACACCCTCACTCAACCGAGAAGCACCGACGCTCCCATAAGGTTAACTCATGCTTGCACGGGAGACACGTTCGTTTGCACAGCGGACACCTTCATTTGCACGCCGGACACTTTCGTTTGCACGCCAGACACTTCCGTTTGCACGCCGGACACTTCCGTTTGCACGCCGGACACTTCCATTTGCACGCCGGACACTTTCGTTTGCACGCCGG
>JAGQVX010000093.1 GCA_020437755.1 Flavobacteriales bacterium | reverse complement strand
TCCTCCGTCGAGAGAAACTTCAACAGCAGCATCACCACCACCAAAACCTTGATCGTGGAAAATGTCGAATGAAAGCGCTGCATTCACAACGTCGGTGAAATCCAACGTTGGAGCAGTAAGAATTGCTGATCCCATATCACAATCGCATGGGTCACCATCGTCATTTGCCTGAGCAAATTTGTTGCCTGGCAAATCAGGAACCGGCCAGTAGCCTCCAGAGTTCGCATCGCTTGCATCACCAACGATGTATGCATCGATCATTGCACCACTTTGTGATCCATCTGGATTCGACATTACCTGATTGGTTGCCCAGTCAGTTGGCAACGCATTGCCTGATGTGCCCTGGAAATCCTCCGACAACAGATCAACACGCATGATATCAGCCACCGAGATCTCACCACGAGGGGCGATAATTGGGGTGATCTGGTCACGAGTGAACTTCTTCATTTGAGGAAAGTTCTGCTGTGAAGACTGGGCAAAACCAGCCGCTGCAACCAAAACACCACATGCTAACATGTAGATTTTCTTCATAACTATTTGATTTTATAAAAGGGTTGTTTACGAAACATTGTTTTCATTACAAAACGCGCGCAAAGATACAAACCTAATCCAAGTGTGCACTTTTACCCGTAAGTCAGTCCAATTGCTGCAAATTTAATAGCAATTCCAAGGTCTGTGAAGTGCTATGCCAGGAAGTAATTCACCGTGATATCGGGAAATCTCCACTATGCAACACTTCACCCCCTATACAATCCAACCGGGTCTTACCCTACCCGGGCACTACTTCATTGTTGGCGTACGATGACGTAGGAGGGCAAATGCACACCAGGTTGCGGTCGCCATAGGCATTGTCAACCCTGCATACCGCCGGCCAAAACTTCGCGTCACGTATCCACTCCAATGGATATGCAGCCTTCTGGCGGCTATATGCATGTTCCCATTCATCGCCGGTAACCTCCAACGAAGTGTGTGGGGCATTTTTCAATACGTTATCTGCAGCATCCGCGCTTCCACTGGCTACCTCGGCAATTTCTTGTCGGATTTGAATCAGCGCATCGCAAAAACGATCCAATTCCTGCACCGACTCGCTCTCCGTAGGCTCGATCATCAATGTGCCGGCCACCGGAAACGATACGGTCGGAGCGTGAAAGCCATAGTCGATCAATCGCTTAGCGATGTCTTCTACTTCAATGCCTACGCTATGCTTAAACTCACGGCAATCAACGATCATCTCGTGTGCTACGGTGCCGTTCTTGCCGGTATACAAGATGGAATAGTGCGACTTCAGTCGTGATTTGATATAGTTCGCGTTCAAAATGGCGTATCGGGTGGCATCCGCCAAACCTTTCGAGCCCAACATCTTGATATACCCATACGAGATGAGCAAAATCAATGCACTTCCCCAGGGAGCTGATGAAATGGCCTGAATGGCCTTTTCTCCGGCCATCGAAACCACCGGACTGCCTGGCAAGTATGGTGCAAGATGCGCCTTCACGCCAATAGGGCCCATTCCTGGACCGCCACCGCCGTGAGGAATGGCGAAGGTCTTGTGCAAATTGAGGTGACAAACATCGGCTCCAATGTTGCCCGGATTGGTCAATCCCACCTGAGCATTCATATTGGCACCGTCCATATATACCTGACCTCCATGCTGGTGGATGATGTCGTTGATCTCCCGGATCTCTTCCTCAAATACTCCGTGTGTTGATGGATAGGTGATCATAAAGGCTCCCAACTGAGCAGAGTGCTCCTGAGCCTTAGCGCGTAGATCGTTCAGATCCACGTTTCCATGATCATCACACGCTACTACCACCACTTCCATCCCGGCCATTACTGCACTCGCCGGATTGGTTCCGTGAGCCGAGGATGGGATCAGACATACCGTGCGCTGATCATCACCCCGGTCGAGGTGGTACGCGCGAATAACCATCAGTCCGGCATATTCCCCTTGTGCGCCTGAATTAGGCTGAAGCGACATGGCGTCAAACCCGGTGATTTCACAAAGGTCTTGCTCCAATTCACTGATGATCTGTCGGTACCCTTTGGTCTGACTATCCGGAGCAAATGGGTGCATTTGCGCAAATTGTGGCCAGGTGATTGGCATTAATTCGGCTGCTGCATTGAGTTTCATGGTACACGATCCCAAAGCGATCATGCTATGCGTAAGCGACAAATCACGGTTTTCGAGCCGCTTCATGTAGCGCATCAATTCCGTTTCTGATCGGTAGCTGTGAAACACCTCATGGGTAAGAAAATCACTGCTTCGGCGGAAGGCTCCAAATGCATCGCCCTTAATGTCGGCCGCTACCTTGTCATCTCCGGTAATGACTTCAACAAGTGCCATCAAATCAGCGTCGGTCATGCCTTCGTGGAGCGATGCCCGCACTTGCGAACCGCCGGGGTAACACAAGTTAATTCCGGCTTTTTCTGCCTGCTGCTTCACTGCGTCTACCGAAGCCACTTCGATGGTAAGGGTATCGAAGTAGTGCGTGTTCGCTACTTTCAGTCCGGCCAGCTCGGCCGATGCTGCCAGGCGTTTGGTGTTGCCGTGAATCTGGCCGGCTATTTGGCGAATGCCATCCGGACCGTGATATACAGCATACATGCTTGCCATGACGGCCAGCAAAGCCTGTGCAGTGCAAATATTGGATGTTGCTTTTTCCCTGCGGATATGCTGCTCGCGGGTTTGCAATGCCATACGGTAGCCCGGATTTCCAAGTCGGTCCTTAGAAACACCTATAATCCTTCCTGGCATGTTTCGCTTGAAGTCTTCTGAAGTAGCGAAGAATGCGGCGTGCGGACCTCCGAATCCCATCGGCACCCCAAAACGCTGGCTATTCCCAACCGCTACATCTGCACCCCAGTCGGCAGGGGGTGTGATGAGTGCCAGACTCATAATATCACAAGCTGCAACCACCAAGGCATTGTGGTCGTGCGCATGCTGTGCAGCGGCTCTGTAGTCTTTTATTTCTCCATCGGCGCCCGGATATTGAACCGCAACACCAAAGTAACTGTCATCCAATGGCATGGAATCAATGTTCCCGACAACCACTTCGATTCCCAAAGGAATTGCCCGGGCTTCAACCACGTCAATAGTTTGAGGAAACATGTTGGAATCCACAAACATCTTGTTGGCGCCCGCCTTCACTTTGTCGCGCTTGCGTGAATTGAAGAACATGATCATGGCTTCCGAAACGGCGGTGCCCTCATCGAGCAACGAAGCATTGGCAATTTCAAATCCGGTGAGATCCGATACCATAGTCTGGAAATTCAACAACGCCTCCAATCGGCCCTGTGCAATTTCAGCCTGGTACGGTGTATAAGCTGTGTACCAACCCGGATTCTCCAGGATGTTGCGTTGAATGGTTGGGGGAACTACGGTAGGGTAATATCCCATGCCGATATAGTTCTTACACACCTTATTCATAGAAGCTTTCTCCTGAAGCATATTCAGGTACTCCTGCTCGCTCAACGCTTTACTGATTTCCAAATCTTTCTTCAGTCGAATCCCTGAAGGAATAGTCTTGTCGATCAATTCATCCAATGATCCAACACCTACCGTTTCCAGCATGTGGTTGAGGTCCTCTTTTCGTGGACCAATATGACGTGCAGCAAAATTTACCGATGACATGGGCTTTATAATTTGCAATTTGTGGGGACAAATATAATATAGTACTCGACTGTTATTCACTGATAAATGCTAACATTCTTGGGTAAAATGTGAAACTACTCCCGCGCCACGAAGTATCTTTGAATCCTGATGAAGAAAATTGGCTTTTTACTCGTGCTCGTTGTCTGGTCATTCGCTGCAATGGCACAAGATGTAATCCTTACCATGTCGGGAAGGGAAATCCAATGCGCAATTACCGATGATTCGGGGTTTGAGATTGTGTACAACTACGAGAATGCGAGGGGTAAAACGAAAGAGGGTAGGGTGCACAAAAGCGAGGTGTTTTCGGTGTCGCAAGGCTCCCAACCGGAACAAATTTACTACTCACAGGATACGCTGTTGGGCGACTGGATGAATGAAGCTGAAATGCGGATTTATCTTGCCGGACAAGTAGATGCCCGGGCACATTATGATGTGCGCAATACGTTTGCCCTCGGACTAGGGGGTGCCCGGTTTGTGTCGTACATCGCCGGTGGCGGATTGATTTTGTCCATTGCTTTTCCGGTTCTGTACACGGTTTACCAGCTTATTCCGTACATTAAAATCAGGGAGGAAACCATTTCTAATCCCATCCACCGATACAATGAAATCTATGCTCTGGGTTATGAGCGTGTGGCACGTACGAAACAGGTGTTGAATGCGCTGGCGGGTTCAGCCATTGGCATGCTTGGAGGAATTGTATATTACCTCCTCGGTCCGTTCGATTAACCATGAAACCTGATGCTCTGCAAGTCGTTCGCCTCCACTGGCGAAATACCCTATACAGCAATGTGTGGATCTCTGCTGGTGCTTCGGCGTGGGTGTGGCAAGCGGAGGTAGTGTCAGGACATTCGTCAAATGGATGGCTGCCGTTTCTGGCATTTTGCTCCACCATTTTTATTTACAACTTTCAACGCATCATCAAGTCGCAACAGCGTGCCCAAAGTTCCGGTTCAGGTCGGGTGCGTTGGATGGATAGGAACTCACTTTTCCTGTGGATATGGACAATAGCCGGAGCCATGGGATTGCTGGCCTGCCTGCCCCAATTGCATGCTGTGGATTGGTTACTGTTGAGTTTTCCGGGACTGATTTCCTTGCTCTACATTGCCCGAATTTTTCGGTATCGCGGAAAGAGATTGTCGGGCCGTCAGTTGCCCTTCATTAAAATATGGCTTATCGGACTGAGCTGGGCCATCATGGGTACCTGGTTCCCGCTGTTGCACTTTGAAGGTGCCGGGTCCATCGGGGATCCCGTGGTGTGGTATTGGTTTGCTGAGAAACTGCTGTTTATTGTGGCCATCACAATCCCTTTTGATATCCGTGATTTGAAGTTTGATGCTCCATCAATGAATACCTTTCCACAATGGCTGGGAGTGAAAAGGTCGAAAATACTTGCTGTGGGATTCCTCGCTGTTGGGGGAATGCTGGCCATTCGGCAAATGATGCTCGGGTGGTACACGCCTCTGCAGTGCGGTGCGCTATGGATGATTCAGTTGCTGGCCATCTTTCTCGTGTGGAGAAGCCACTCCAGCCGACCCGAGTCATGGTACGTAGGCTGGATCGATGGAACCATCCTGCTCCAATCTCTGGCCGTTATCAGCGCTAATTACCTATAAAACAGTGCCTTCTCGTTCTTGTTTTCTCTCTCCATTCTCACACTCTCCCCAAGTATACCTCCTTCAACGCCTCGCACATCTTGTTTGCCGCATGGTCCAGGTCTTCATAGCTATGCGCATCCGAAATAAATCCCACCTCATACCCCGATGGCCCCAAATACACCCCTCGTTCCAGTAGCAAGTGATGCAATTTGGCGAATGCCGTCATATCCGAATCAATCTGCGAAGCGGCCTGAATGTGCTCTCCTCTTTTGAAGTTGAGCCAGAAAATGGAACCAATACTCACCAATTCAAAAGGCATGTTGTGTGTTCCGGCAAACGTATTCACCTGTTGTGTGAAGTGCTCGGTTTTTTGTCGTAACTCTTCATAGAAACCGGGTTGCAGACAGCGTGATAATTGAGCGATACCCGCCGCCATAGCCGCAGGATTTCCCGAGAGTGTACCTGCTTGATATACAGGTCCTTCGGGCGCTACATGCGACATCAGGTCGCCTTTCGCGGCATAAGCCCCTACAGGAAGGCCACCTCCAATGATTTTACCAAAAGCCAGCAAATCAGGCTCGATATCGTAGTAACCGGCCGCTCCTTCAAATCCAACGCGGAATCCGGAAATCACCTCATCGAAAAACAACAATGCGCCTTTTCGGGTGCAGATTTCACGTAAGAATAAAAGGTATTCACGATCCTGCAATAGCAATCCGTTGTTGGCGGGAATGGGTTCAATAATAATGCAGGCGATATCATTGGGGTATTTCTCAAAGGCGAGCTCCACGGCTTCCTTATCATTGAGCGGCAACACAATAGTCTCACCTACATAACTTTCCGGCACACCTGCCGAACTGCTGGTGCCTAATGTGGCAAGGCCCGATCCGGCATTGACCAACAGCGCATCGGCATGTCCGTGGTAGCAACCGTCAAACTTGATGATTTTGTTGCGACCGGTAGCTCCGCGAGCCAGTCGAATGGCCGACATGGTAGCTTCGGTGCCGCTATTTACGAATCGGATGCGATCAACAAAACGGTGATTGTCGATAATCAACTTTGCGAGCTCACTTTCCAATCGGGTGGGGGCTCCGTAAGAGGTTCCATTTTGAGCCGTTCGGCAAATGGCATCTACTACCTCATTTGGCGCATGCCCTAAAATGAGCGGACCAAAAGAGCAGCAAAAATCGATGTATTCATGTCCGTCGGCGTCCCAAATACGACTGCCTTTTCCGCGCTCAATGAAGAGTGGGTGTCCGCCTACCGCTTTGAACGCGCGAACTGGTGAATTGACACCGCCGGGAAAAAGGGTTCGTGAAATTTCAAACAGTTGGGCTGATTTTGGGTTTTGCATCGTGTATTTTTGTTGGGAGCGACTACCTTTGTCATGCGACAAATGAGTTGCAAAAGTAATAGTTATATCCTCTCGAATGCACTTCGAAAACAACCTGTCCTTTGCTCAGAAAATGGATCGTGAAGATCCATTAGCGGGCTATCGCAACGAATTTTTATTTCCTGAAATCAACGGTAAGCGGGTCATTTACTTTACCGGAAATTCTTTGGGCCTTCAGCCGCGTGCTGCGCGTGAAGCCTTGAATGTGGAATTGGAAGATTGGGCAAAATATGGCGTGGAAGGCCACTTCCATGCACGTAACCCATGGTTTGCTTACCATGAATTTCTTACTCCTCAATCAGCCCGACTCGTGGGAGCAAAGGAAAAGGAAGTTGTGGTCATGAACGGACTAACGGTCAATTTGCATTTACTGCTCGTGTCGTTTTATCGTCCTACTTCTTCTCGATTTAAGATTTTGTGTGAGAAGAAGGCATTTCCATCTGACCAGTACGCTTTGGAAACACAAATCCGTTTCCACGGTTTTGATCCGGCTATTGCGCTGGTGGAGGTGGCGCCACGTGTAGGGGAGCATACCGTGCGCCATGAGGATGTACTTGCGCTCATCGACCAGCACGCCGATCAATTGGCGTTGGTAATGATCGGTGGCGTGAATTACTACACCGGACAGGTATTTAACATGGAGGAAATTGCTGCGGCCGGGCATCGTGCGGGGGCTTTGGTGGGGTTTGATTTGGCGCATGCCGCCGGAAATATTCCGCTAAAACTGCATGATTGGAACGTGGATTTTGCCTGTTGGTGCTCCTACAAGTACCTCAATTCCGGACCGGGCAGTGTGTCGGGTGTTTTTGTGCATGAAAGACATACGTCAAATGAGGAAATCCCTCGGTTTGGCGGTTGGTGGGGATATGATAAGGAATCCCGATTTGAAATGAAGCCGGGCTTTAAGCCCATCCACAGTGCAGAAGGATGGCAATTGTCGAACGCGCCGGTCTTTTCTATGGCGATTCATAAGGCGTCTTTGGATATGTTTGACAAAGTGGGAATGGACGCCCTTCGCGCCAAGTCGGAAAAGCTTACGGCCTATCTCGAGTTTGTAATTCGCACAATCAGCGTGGAAGTGAGCAATGCCAATTTTGAGATCATTACACCTACCAATCCTCAGGAACGGGGCTGCCAACTTTCTATCCTGGCACATGGGCAGGGTAAGATGTTGTTTGACAAGCTCATGGCCGAAGGAGTAATTGTGGATTGGCGCGAGCCCAATGTCATACGTATGGCTGCTGTGCCGATGTATAACTCATTTGAAGATATCTACGCATTTGGCGAATGCCTTAAAAAATCGATAAGCTAAGTCATGGGAATAAAGAAATTTGCCGTCATCGGCGTGGGAAAATACGGGTCGCAGATTGCCAAAGAAATCGCCGGAAAAGGGGCGGAAGTGATTGCAATGGACACCGACGTGGATAAAATTGAAGCGATCAAGGAGGATGTTGCCGTAGCTATTGTGATGGACACCACCGACAAGAAAGCGATGATGGGCCAACAGGTTGATCAGGTGGATGCCGGTGTTGTGGCCATTGGTGAGAATTTCGAGGCGACTATTCTAACCGCTCTGAATTTACTGGACCTGGGAGTGAAGCGCGTTATCGTTAGGGCAAGTGGAGAGAATCAGATCCGCATCCTAAAGAACCTGGGCATTCGTGAAATCCTGACGCCGGAGTCGGAGGTAGCCAGTAACGTGGCCGAGCGCCTCATACATCCGAATATTACGGCATTCCTTCAACTTCCCGACGGATATGAAATAGCCGAAGTCCGGGCACCGGGCAAGGTGGTGAACCGTACCTTGGAAGATGTGGGAATCGACTCGAAATATGGCTTGCGACTAATTACCCTGAAGCGCGAATATCAAATGCGATCGGATTCGGACGAAGTGGAAATAGAAGAACACATCATCGGCGTTCCCAAGTCGGAAACTGTGATCTATGAGTCAGATACATTGGTGGTTTTTGGAACGTTGAAGAACATTCAACGATTTATCGAAATCAACGAATAAGTGTCACGTGTCCGGTGATTTCAACGGCATCGGACGTGGTGATCTTGTCTTCCAGAATGTACTTGTAGGTTATGACCCAAATGTACACTTCCGAATTGGCGTAGTGTGAGCCATCGCGCACATCTCCAACCCAAGGCATGTCCATGTCTGTACTAACGAAAATCTTCTCACCCCATCGATCCCAAATTTCCATTTCGAATTCGACAATATTTTCACCGTAGGCAAAGAAGTAGTCGTTAATGCCGTCATTATTTGGAGAGAAGGTGTTTGGAACAAATAGTTCGCCCGGACAAAGTTCCTCAATCACGATTTCGAATTCATCCATACACCCGAATGGGGTGGTAACATACAACACATACACACCTTCTGCACTAACCTGAATTGTTTGCGCGGTAGATCCCTCAATTACAGGTCCGGACCAATAGTATCCACTTTGGTCATTGCCTGCGTACAAGGTATAAGATGGTACTTCCAGGAAACACAATGTGGTGTCCATTCCCAAAGGATCTTCAGGAAGAGGGTTTACCACCACCGAGACGATATCCGAACTGATACAGAATCCGTTGTCTACATAAACTTCATACATACCTGAACTCCATACCGTAATGGTTTGAGTGGTATCACCGGTGTTCCAGAAGTAATCAGCACCCGGATTGGCGGCATCGAGAACATAGAATTCATTCTGACACATAGCATGATCTTGTCCCAACCACACCACAGGGAAAGGATGCACTTCAACTTCGGTAGCATCGGTAGATGAGCAGTTGTGGATATTGGTCACTTCAACCGAATAATTTCCGGTAGAAGTAACGGTTATTGTTTGGGTTGTGGCGTCGTTACTCCACAAAAATGCTGACCCAGTATTTTCTGCATCGAGAACCACGTTTTCACCTTCACACAAGTCGATATGATCGGGTAGATCCAAGACAGGCAATGCATGGAAGAGCACAGCAATGCTATCACTCCATACACAATCATGCTGATCTTCGATTACCACGCTATACGTGCCTGATTCGGTGACATTAATAGCTTGAGTAGATTGATTGGTAGACCAGTCGTAGCTCATGCCATTAAGAGGGACAGATAAGTTTTCTACGTAGCCTTCGCATGAAGATATGTCAGCTCCTAAATCGAATACCGGCAGCGCATGGACAATGACTTCCACACTGTCTTCGCGCACACAGTTGTCGGGTCCGGAAACCTCCACGATGTACCATCCCGGAACACTTACTTCGATCCAACTGTTGGTAGAAAGTGTGCTCCATTGGTGTTGGAAACTGCTGTCGTATCCGGTATCAAGCGTGTCAACTTCGCCCTCGCATAGCTCCACGGTGGGTCCTAAGTCGAAGGCTTCGAAAACCAGTGAAACATTCACGGTGTCGGTTTGTTGGCATCCGCCTAAGTCTTCCGCAACAACGATAAACTGCGCGGCTTCGTCGACCGTGATTATCGGTGAAGAACTTGCCGGGTCATCGACATTTGCGGCCGGTTGCCACGACCATTCGAGTGGGTCTGTGGAATCGGTAGTTGTTGTCAACTGGAATCCCGGCGCCGCGCACAATGTAGTGTCATTGACCGACTGAATGCTGAATGCCGAAAAGGCTATGATCTCAATCGAATCAACCAGGAAACAGTCGGAATTCGGATCAGTAACCACCACTTCAAACCAGGTCGGTCCTACGGGTGAGGCTTCAGGGTTGGCCGATGTTGGATCGTCCAGGTATTGAGCCGGCGTCCATGCAAATTCGAGTCCGGCAGCCCCCCCTACGTTGGCCGTGAGGTTGGCTACTTCGCCCTGACAAAAATCGTTGTTGTCGGTAGTCACATCCAGCGATAGAAGCTGGTTGACGGTAATGGTCACCGAGCCATCGCTGCCACAACCTTCCGTAGAGGTCACCTCCACATTGTATGTGGTTGTGCTTTGAGGTGTGGCCGTTGGGTTGGGTGAGAATTGACTGCTCAGTGAAACTCCGCTCGGCGTCCACAGGTAATTGTAGGTGCCTTGCTCCGAAGGAATGGCATACAATTGAATGCCCTCGATATCGCACAACACAGTGTCATTGGGCATATCAAGTACAAACGATTGTCCCACTTCGATGAAAACGGAGTCGGTGTACTGACACCCGCTCATCACGTCGGTCAGTTCAACATAAAACATCGTGTCTTCATCCGGTGAAGCCTCCGGGTCAACGATGCCATCGTCGTCCAGATACTGCGCCGGCGACCATTGGTAGTCAAATGCGTTGTTGGTTAGTGCCGAGACGTATACGTCATCCAGCGACCAGTTGTCTGTGTTGTTTCCTGAGTTGGCGGCTTGACGCCAGCGGAAGTGTGTGGCTGCTGATTCCGCAGCCGCAGGAATGTCGTAAGTAAGTGTCGTGAAAGTGGTATATGCAGATTCACTAATGATGGAAATCTGGGTAAACGGACCGCTACACCCTGTTGTACTGTACTCCAGGATCACGTTATCACCGGGCTCCGGATTGTCGCAAGGTGCCGAACCACTTCCGAATTTAATGGCAAAACTGATCAATCCACCGTTGCTGCAATCGATTGCTTCAGTGGTAGTCCAACGGTCGCCCGCGCCATTAAAATACATGGCATTGCCGCTCACCGAACCGCAGTTGGTAGACTGCGTTCCATTCTGAACATCACACCAGATACCCCAGCTTACTCCGGGGTCAAAATTGTCTTGAAATACGACTTCATCGACGGTAACGAGCAGGTTGGTGGTCTCGCCAGTACATATCTGATCGTCATCTGTGGAGGCTTGCAGTCCGGCAAGTACCCCTTCCAATACGGTAATCGTCACATCTTCACTGCCAAACCCACATCCTGTTGGCGTGCTTACCGTAACAGAATAGGTTGTTGTTTCCAGCGGAGTGGCAATAGGATTTTGAGCCGAAGGATTGTCAAGTCCGGCAGCAGGTGACCACGAATACTCATACAAGTTGGAAGGTGGGTCCACCGTTACAGATAGCTGAGTGGAGGCGTACTGACAAATTTCATCCTCGAAAGCCACAACTTCAATTTGAGGCGGCTCGGGTGTTTCAATCAAAAACCACTGCTCATCTTCACAACCTGAAATGGTGAGGTTACCTTGTGCAATGTAGATGTCGCTCACAATGGGTGGAATCAACGTCAACACCGGACCTTCCGCAAGGATTTCATCGGGATTCGACTGTGCAAACCACACAATGTCAAATAGCGCCAGCGAGGTACTGATGTTTACGGTATCACTTGCACATATCACCGAATCTACGATGGAGGTAATATCAGGCTGACTGAACGATCCTGCTGAGTAGGCATAGCTCTCGGCAAAACCATTTCCATAAATGTAAGCTGTGAATCCGTTTTCGGCCTCCAGGGTGTGGCTGCCTTCAGTAATGCTGAAGGAGGCATAGGAACTCTCCGGACAGCTTGGATATTGTGTGAATTCCGTCGGGTCAATTGGAACACCGTCCAATGTCACAGATCCTACTTCAGAAGTTGCCGTGATTATACTTACGTTGTGCTCATCGATGATCGTTGATGAAACTGTTGAGAACGTAATATTGTCGATCTTTTGACTGGCATCATTCAATACCAGCATCGCCGGGTCTCCCACCCCGGAGCAGGTAATTCCCTGCATATACTGAATCACAGCCGCCGGATTGCTGGTCGTAATGCAATCTGCCGTCGTTACAAAGGTATAGTCCGAAAAATCACCCGCATTGAGGGTAACATCCAGCACACCATTAATGAATACTTGAGTATTGTCCTCGTGAGCGAGCACGCGATATGCGTACGAAGTAGCACTATTGAAGGGAACCGTTTGATATTCCGAACCCCAAGTATCTACTGCAAAGTTTTGATCAAAAACGTGGTCACAGGCGGTACAGGTGTTGGGTATATTGGCACAAAAACTACCTCCAAAGACCGCGTAGGGCCTGCAATCGCCGCTTTCCTCCGTGGCTTTAAGATGGCTACCCGTTAAATCCGCAGCATCGTTGGCTTGAACCATATACGTTTCCCCGGCGTTGAGGTTAATGGTGAAGGTTGATCCCGCTGCATTTCCCCCCGTTGTTGCCACTGAAGGAGTGATCTCAATTTCGGTGTCATCCTCAGTAGCCACTACCAAAAATTCCGACCCAACACCACCAATACCACGGTAGGCTACAACACGGTATTCCGTGCCGATAGATTGAATCGGCAACACCTTGGTTCCATCAGCGGTGTATTGCTCCATATTGATGGCAAAAACAGATACCGTATCGACAGTAGAAACGTAAATCCCTGTGTTGGACACGACGTTGGCGTCTATTGTTTCTCCAATGCCATTGGGAACATTTACCGTTGTGGTTTGATTGGCTACGACGTCGAAGTCAACACTCCATCCTTGTTGAGGTAGAGTAACCGTTCCACTGGTGTTAACACTTGAAGTGATAAAAAGATCAAGCGATTCAGCAGTTCCTCCCTGGGTGTAATTTTCCAGAAAGCCTACCCAAAACTCTTTTCCTTTGGTCGGAATAATTTGCTGGGCAACACTTGACAAGCTCATCAAAAGCGTCACACCAAGAAGCCATATGTACCGAGAGTGCGTAATAGTTCGAATAGTTATCTGGTGAAAAGTACAAATTCGACCCTAAAAAGACGAGTGTAGCGTTAAAATAGTTGCATGAATCTGACTGAAAAACAACTTCTTATTCCATTTTGTTTACGATCCAGGTAAATTCCATCTCCCAGTTGGAGCGCAAATTCACCACTTGAGGAAGATAGTGAATAGGCTCGGGCTGTATGTGTTTTTCGAAATTCCCGGAATCCCATTGACCGTTTTGGTTAAGGTCTTCAATAAGTCGTAACGTGTATTGCGCAGGTACAAGCCGACCCAGATTTACGCGCTCATCCTTCACAAATTCTCGTCGAACCACATTTCCATTTTTGCTTTCAACTTCCAGAATTAAGGGAATGTCGGTGCGGAATTCCTGCAAGAGTAGAGTTATACTACCATAATGATCAGTTGCATGTGTGGAGATATCAATGCGGATGGTATCGGTAGACCAGCCTTCTCTCGATCGTAAAAAACCGGGATGGGTCTCCCACCTATACGTTGCCCCATCTTCCAGTGATGCGTGTATCCAGTATTCGCGGGGGTCTTCGTCACGACCCATTTGAAACGGAATAGCAAGAGAATCGCGGAACAAGCCGTGAAATGCGGTGCTGTCCAGTTCAAGCCATCTGCTGGATTTGAAGTATAAAGTGTCTCGTCCATTGACTTTTCCCTTCTGGGCAGGTTCTACCCTAAAAGGTCGTTCCGGCACTTCAAAGGACTGTATACTGATAGTGTCATCCAATCCACCCGCGGCAAAAACTCGAAGGTCCAATTCACTATTGTACTCATCCCCCAGCAGCCAGAAGTAAGTGCTGTCCGATTGCTGATCCACATATTGAGTCCACTGTGCATTGGGATTACCGATAACTTCGAACCCCAGGGAATCAGGCTCAATGGCCATCTGAAAACGCACAAAACCGGTGCTGTCACGCGAATAATCCTGGATGTATTGAGTGGTTTCCAGCGGAGTACTCAGCATAAAATCCGAAAGTACGATAGACGAGTCGGATAGGGTAACTTCACTATCCCGGAACCCTAGAGCCTCACCCGCATCAAGCACAAAATTCTGATTCTCATCGTTCAGAGCATAAACGGCATAGGTTCCGGGTTTCATGTATCCCACTGAATATGCTCCTTCATTATTGGTGATTGAAAAATAATAGGGACGGTTGGTCTGCAATGAGCTATCAGCAAGGATATTATGAACCAGTATTTTACAATTGGGTACCGGCTTCAGGGTATAGGCGTCCAATACCCGTCCGGCAATGCCCAAACTATCAATAAATGTCCCGGTGCTGAATACATATTGAATGCCTCGCGCAATATTTCCTTCGTTATAGTCGGCAATGGCTTCCCCAAAATTAAACGAGTAGGTGGTATTGGCCTTCAGTTCTTCATCCCAGGAAACGGTCAACGTCTTGTTCTTGACTTTAATCTCCGGGCGTTTCTCCAGCGGCGGTGACACAATGAGCTGGTTGTTGACATCCTTCAATTGTACATATTCATCAAACGTAATGCTGAATTGATTACCTGTAAACGACGTTGTAAGGTTCAAGGGTTTATAAACGGTATCTATAGGCGCTGTGGTGTCTTTTTCCCCTCCTGTTCGGGGTTTGATATTCGCACAGGAAGCCAGTATGAGGCACAAGGCCAAATGGCAAAGGAACTGATATGACCTTGGGAATTTATGCAACACGCTG
>JAGQVX010000092.1 GCA_020437755.1 Flavobacteriales bacterium | reverse complement strand
CTTGGTGATCAGCCACGGGAATACCCTCAGAAGCAGCGTAATGCGGTTCGTAGCAGCTCGCCTCAAGTTCATTCAGCGTACGGCGCGCATGGTTGAATTTTTCAATCGCCACAGTTTCCGGGATTTCGATCACTTTACCCGGTTTAACCTGCAATTGTTGCTGAAGGAAATCGGGTAATTTGACCTTTCCGACAAAGCACAAACCTTGACTGTCTTTCTTCTCGGCAGTGACCAGTCCTAGCTCACGAGCTTTATCACGTACTTCCGGCTTGAGGAGTTCACCAATGGGGAAGAGCGCTTTGCTGAGTTGCTGTTGATTAAGCTGACAGAGGAAATAGCTTTGATCTTTGTTGGGATCTTTGCCGGCGAGAAGCCGGTACAGTGTTCCGAAGTCAGGATGAGTCGTTTCCGTTTTCCGGCAATAATGACCTGTAGCAACAAAGTCGGCACCGATTCGCATGGCGGCATCCAGAAAGATGTCGAATTTTATTTCCCGGTTGCAGAGAACATCGGGGTTGGGCGTCCTTCCGGCTTGGTATTCGGCAAACATGTATTCAACGATACGCTCCTTATACTCTGCACTGAGGTCGATAACCTGAAAAGGAATCCCCAGTTTTTCGGCCACAAGCATAGCATCGTTACTATCATCGATCCAGGGGCATTCATTGTTAATGGTCACACTTTCGTCGTGCCAGTTGCGCATGAACATTCCGATCACCTCATGTCCTTGCTCAAGCAACAACGCTGCAGCGACGCTGGAATCCACTCCACCTGACAGTCCGACTACTACTCTGGCCATGGTGCAAAATTACGTAAGCGGGAAGGAATGAAGCAGCATGGAGGAGTAAAAGTGAGCACCATTTAACATAGTGTAGGAAAAGTCTTACAATGGGCATAGCGATAATACCTACATGCGCAGTATGGGGAAGCAGGTACTTTTATCTTCCAACCAAGCAACGCTCGCATGCAATTTGTCAGTACTGTACTGCTCATTGACGACAATCCCAGTTGTAATTTCATCATGGGAGAATTCATCAAATTGGCCGATGACCGCATCGAAGTCCTAATGGCGGAGTCGGTGCAGGATGCCGTTGCGTTGCTCGATG
This sequence comes from Flavobacteriales bacterium, assembly GCA_020437755.1. Lineage (GTDB taxonomy): Bacteria > Bacteroidota > Bacteroidia > Flavobacteriales_D > Sanyastnellaceae > JADFAK01. The sequence continues at coordinate 14,301 of JAGQVX010000092.1, read as the reverse complement.
ATCCGGAAATATCATTTCCGGACGTTATCTATGTCGATCTGAATATGCCCGTTCAGAATGGCTTTGAATTCATTCAGTTATTTGAGCGCAAGTACTTTCCTTTTTATCCCCATTGCAGACTGTTCATGCTTACGTCATCTTTGCGAGCTGAAGACAAAGATTATGCAATGTCATACCAAAGTGTTCGGGATTTCGTTTCTAAAAACGACATTGATGTTTTTTTAAGAAGTTCTCTTCAAAAAGCAGTTATTTGATCTTCAGGAACTTATCTGTCGGTGTTCTCGTATGACAGGTAATAATTCAAAAAAAAATTCAAAGATTTGGGGTTATATTGGCAACCCTAAGTAGACCTTAACGTCTATTAAACGAAAAAGTGCATGTACGATCCTGATCTTAACCAACTGATCGACGGATGTGTTGAGGGAGACCGCAAGGCTCAGGAGCATGTATACCGTATGTTTTACGGTAAAATGCTTGCTGTTTGTATGCGGTACACGCGAGATGTCAATCAGGCTCAGGATTTATTGCAGGATGGATTTATCAAAGTCTTTTCGAGGATCGATAAATTCAACCGAACAGGTTCTTTTGAAGGTTGGGTCCGACGGATTGTGGTGAATACGGCCATTGATCATGTGAGGCGAAGTAAAAATGATTGGTTGCTCCTGGGAGAGGATCAATCTGTAGAAGACTTCGCGGAGATGGAGGATGAGGAAGATGATCAGGGAGCAGAATTTCACTTTGAACCGGGACAAGTCATGGAAGCCATGCAAAAGTTGTCTCCTGCTTATCAGGCAGTATTCAATATGTATGTGTTTGAGAACATGCAGCACAACGAAATTGCCGAGAAGCTGGGAATCAGCGTCGGAACTTCGAAGTCCAACCTGGCAAAGGCTAGAAAGAACCTTAAGAAGATATTACTAACCGAGTATCAAAACGCAGATGAGTAACGAGTTGAGTAAGTTTGATGAAAGTGTGAGAATGGCCCTGGATGGCATGGAGCTTCCCTACGATGCTTCTAGCTGGCAGGGCATGAACGCAAAACTGGATGCCCAACATTCAGCTTCTTCTTTCCGTCAATCACTCCGAACTGCAGCTATCGCAGCAGGTATCCTTCTCTCTGCAGGTGTTTTTCTCTACTACTATGTCCAGTCTTCAGCTTGCGATGCCAAATTGGTAGCCAAGACTCTTAAGATTGATCGCGATTCTAGTTATGATGGAATCTTGGCCAAATCGGGATTGGATTCATCAAATGCCGCAGCTGATGGAGTATCGTCTCGTTTTACGGATGAACTTGGTGGTCAGAACGAAGATAATGGTGGTGGATCATTGTTGGCTCAAAACGATGAACGACTTTCAGGACAGGACTCCGGTTCAACTAACAACAACTTAACTCAAAATTCTTCGTCAAACGGAGATATTCGCTCTAACGCGCAGAATCGTTCGGGAAGCAACACTCAACAATCAGCGAATCGCTCTTCATCGGGATCGGTTGATCCAATGGCAAGTGTTCAGGATTTGGGTGCGAATACGGATAAGAATTTGCGAAGTGATGGTACTTCCGGCTCAGCTGGCGAGGGAAGCAATGCAGGCAACGATGGTGTGCATATGGTGATTGCCTCAAGCACAACCGTGGCTTGTGAAGGCATGGAAGTAACCTTCGAGCTTGACGCATCTGAAGTAGATGGCATCTTCCTGTGGAACTTTGGAGATGGTAACTTCTCAAACGCGCCGAATCCTACGCACAAATATGCCAAATCAGGAAGCTACGATATTTCGCTTTCGGTTACTTCTAAGAGAGATGGTAAGATTCGTTCGACTACTATGCAGGAACGCATTCTGATTAACCCCAAGCCAAAGGCTGATTTTGAATGGGAGTTTGTGAACAATCCGGATAATGAACCATTGGTGTCGTTCTTGAACACGAGTGAGATGGCCAATGAATGCACCTGGTCATTCGACGAGGATGAAACCACTACCGAGATCAACCCAACCAGCTCATTCACTGAAAAAGGACGACATGCAGTTCGTTTGGTAGTTGAGAATGAATTTGGCTGTATGGACGATAAGTATGCATACATCAGCATTGATTCCGACTACAACCTGATGGCCCCAGAGTCCATGACTCCAGGAATCGAAGGAGACAATGGGGAGTTTATGCCTCAAGGGTTGAAGAAGAAAGATGTAGACTTTAAACTCACTGTTTACAACGATAAGCAGCCGATTTTTGAAACGACAAGTAAATTCAAACCGTGGGATGGATCATTGCCTGATGGTACTATCGCAGTGCCGGGAGATTATCCATGGGTGGTTATTATTTATAACCGCTACGGGGAAGAAGAAAAATACTATAGTGGTACAATTACAATTACACCTTAACCAAAACAACTCATAACTGGAAAGGCCTGGTTCAAATAATCAGGCCTTTTTATATTTTTGTACCTACGTTAGCCAATAACGAATCGCGTTAGACTTGAGAAAAATAAGTAACCGTTTGTCGCCCAAACTGTTTCTCATTCTGACCCTTTGCTTCCTTTGCGGAGGCCTGAATGAGCTGCAAGCACAACTCAACGTTGTGCCCTCCACTTCTTGTCCCTCATGCGACGGTTCCGCGACGTTTAATTCATCACTTTCTTCGGATGTTTACTGGGTTGATTCCCAGGGGGGTATCCTTCAAACCGAAAGCGGTGTTACCTCGTCGGTTTTGAACGGACTTTGTCCCGGTGCGTACGCTTTAATCGAGGTCAATTCCAACGACTCGATTGTACAATGGTTTAGCATACAGTCTTTGCTCACCCCACTACCTGATGCTGTGCAAGCAGATATGTGTGAGGGAGAAGATCCCGAGCCTCTGGAAGTATTGTTGGGTGCTTTGCCGGCAGGTACCTGGTTGGATCCCTCAGGGACAACTTTTGACGGCAACTATGATCCGGATTTTATGGATAGTGGCTTTTATACCTATTCGGTTGATGAGGGTGGTTGTCCGGTGTCAACCGGTGTCATGGTTACGGAGTGGGTTCCTGCAAACGCCGGATTGGGAACGACGTACCTTATTTGTGAGACCTATTCACAGTTTTTCCTTACCGATTTTATGTCGGGCAATCCCGACTACGGAGGTACCTGGTACAACTCCATTTTTCAAGAAGTGACCGGGTTTTACAATCCTGCAACCATGGAATCGGAGCTTTTTACCTACATCATTGATTCTGTTCCTGGGTGTCCTGCTGAAGTGAGTACGATGTATGTCATCGAGAATCATCTGTTGGATCCGGGAGACGATACGGAAATCCAGGTTTGCCCAAATGCCTTGCCCTTTAATATGACTTCTGTCCTCAATGGAAATCCGAATTTAGGTGGCAATTGGTACGATGATAGTTTTGATCCCATTGCCGGAATTTTCGATCCCGTCAATATGCCTCCAGGGGAATATACGTATCTCGTTCCGGGAGATTCTCCTTGTCCCAGTCTGCAGTCTAGTTTGACGGTGACGTTCACTCAGGGAATCGATGCGGGTTCGGATGGGGCTGTTGAGGTATGTTCGAATAGCCCAATTCTCAATTTACAGGATGTGCTGAATGGAACTCCTACGGATGGCGGAGTTTGGACAAATTCAAGTGGCCAGGTAGTCGATGGATCGTTTAACCCATCTATTGATGCGGAAGATACATTCACTTATACGGTAAGTGCCGTAGGGTGCCAGCCCTTGTCGGCCGAGGTGGAAGTAGTTTTGGAAGTACTACTCGAAGCCGGGCCCAATCAGAATCTCACAGTATGCGAAAACAACCTGGCCATTGACCTCAATGATTGGCTATCAGGGCAGAGTGATGGAGGAGGTGTTTGGACCAATATCAGCAATCAGGTAATTAGTTCGGATGTAACGTTACAAGTTGGAACCACAACCTATTACTATTATAATCAAACCGGTGACGTGTGTCCAAATGACGTGGCACAATACGGCATGACCGGAGTAGCGATGCCACCTTCGGGTGAGCCGGTGGACATGGCTCTGTGTGAATCGGACGCACCGGTTGAATTGACCGAGTTTTTACCTGATCAGGGGGCATTCGACGCTTCATTCACCGATAGCGACGGCAATGCGGCATCGACGGCATTTGATCCGGGGTCTAGTACACCGGATGCATTCACTTGGACCATTTATTCGGGGAATGTTTGCCCTGATGTACAGATACCCGTTTCGGTATCGTTAGAGTACCTGGCATTTGAAGACCTTGTATTGGATATTGAGCTCTGTTCGTCTGAAGAATCTGTGGTATTGGACCTTGCTTTTGACGAGCTGGCTGGATTAAATGGCATATGGTACGATTCCAATTTTGACGTGGTTGATCCGGTGATGACCATTGGTGATCTCGGAGATACGACACTCAATTTGTTGTACTTAGTTGACAACGGTTCAGTATGTCCGCCAAGTCTGGCAAATGCCGGTATAACCGTAGTCGAACAAGTCGACCTTGGTGAAAATCAGTGGTTGGATTTGTGCTTTAATGCGGGAACAATTGACTTGAATGATGTGCTGAACGGCAACTACAGCAATGGCGTTTGGTATTTTCAGGGAGTGGAGACTTCGCCCCAGTTCAATACCGGGACCAATGCTCCCGGAGTGTATACCTATGAGGTTCCTGCTTCGGGTCCATGCGCGCCCGTGAGCGCAGAAGTTTTGGTAGATGTGGATAGTGGGATCCCCGTCTTTGCTGGTGTTGACACGGCGTTTTGTGTTTCTTCATCGCCGGTGGCGTTGGGGGGGGCTGCAGCTCCCGGTTACAGTTACACCTGGACAGGATCAGAGTACCTCAGCAGTCAGTCGGTTGCTAATCCAGTATTTGTCTACACGGGTGCAGAAGATAGTTTTGTGAATCAGCAAATTGTTGTGACTGCCGATAATGGTATTTGTCAGATTACAGATACCGTGCAGATTGAGGTGTGGCCATTGCCTCAAATTGATTTGGGACCCGATTTGGCCTTGTGCCAGAATGAGATCCTGGATATGGACTTAACAGGCCAGGCGACCGACTTTAATTGGATGCCAACATCTTGGTTTGCCGATCCTTCGGCCTCCGCACAGTCGTTGCAACTGGTTAATTCGGGTGAGGTTGCTGTTACAGCATGGAATGAATACGGTTGTCAGTCTGATGACCAAATGCATGTTGAAGTCCTCCCACTTCCCGATGCAGCGTTTAGCGCCGACCCGATTGAAGGCTGCGCACCTTTGAGTGTTCAGTTGTTCAATACCAGCGAGAATGATAGCCCGGAGGTCAGCTATGTGTGGATCTTTGAAGATGGATCGATTATCGAGGAATTTGATCCTTCGTTTGTTTTTACGGAGGAGGGTTTACATGATGTGACATTAATCGCGACAAGCGCAAATGGCTGTGTTAATACTCTGGAAGCCCAGTCATATATTGAGGTTCATCCCAGCCCCTGGGCCTTTTGGGAAAGTGATTTGAGCGATCAAACCGTCCTTGATCCGATTGTGTATTTTACGAATCACAGTCTAGGAGCAACAGGGTATTTATGGGATTTCGGATTTGGCATCACTTCCTATGAAGAGGATCCCATCATTGAGTTTCCTGAGACACCGGGCGTTTCATACCCGGTTTGTTTGACCGCAATAAATGAATTTGGCTGCATCGATACATTGTGCAGGGAAGTATTCATAGCGGGAGAGATGTGGATCTATGCCCCCAACGCTTTTACGCCTGATGAGGATGGGATAAACGATGTGTTTCTGCCCGTTTTAAGAGGGTTTGATCCTGATTTTTATACGTTCAGTATCTACAGTAGATGGGGCCAGTTGGTGTTCCAGACCCATGATCCACAAATGCCTTGGGTGGGTGAGTTTCGAGGAGGCAACCATTATGTTCAGAATGATGTCTATATCTGGAAAATAGAGGCAAAAGATGCCTATACAGCAGATTTCCGGGAATTCACAGGACATGTTTCGATTGTCAGATAGCGCGTTTAGGCTGACAATTGTATGGATAAGTTATGCGATACACTTCGTGAAGGTGCTTTTCAATGACTATTTTTGTACTCAAGAACCTGACCTGGTATGAATTTCTTAGGAAGAATTTTCTCTATTCTCGCGCTGTTGTTGTCATTCCATTCTATGGTAGCTCAGGATTCTGAGTTTATCATCGAGAATGGCTCAGTAACCACCTGTTCGGGATATTTTGTGGACGATGGCAACGAAGGTCCTTATTCAGGAACCGGATATACGTTTACTATTTGCCCGGATACTCCCGGTGATGTAATTCAAATTGATTTTGCGGTTTTTCAGTTATTCAGTGTTGGGAATAATAGCGACTGGCTGTTTATTTACGACGGTGATTATGTGGATGATGCAATTAACGTTGGTGCCTACACGGGAGATGATCTTCAGGGACTGAGCATCACAGGGACGGTCAATAACGTGAGTGGTTGTATGACGTTTGTATTTCAGCCCGGTGCAGGAAATCCAACAGATTTACCCGGATGGACAGGTGTAATTAGCTGCACCACTCCATGTGCTACACCGTTCGCCGCTTCTGAAATTTTGGATCCGGCTCCTGATAACCCGGGAATTCAGACCGTTGGTGTTTGTCTGGACCAACCCATCACATTTGCTGATAACGGATCAACTGCAGAGCCTGGATTTAGCTTGAGTCAATACATCTGGAATTTTGGAGATGGTACCATTGATACGCTTTCAGGAGCTCAGGTAGAACATGCGTTCACCGAACCGGGAGAGTACATTGTTACGCTTGCAGTAGAAGACAATAACGGATGTCAGAGTGTAAATATCGATCCGCTTCAGGTTTTGGTAAGTACGATTCCCGAATTCAATACGGTTTGGAATCCGACATTATGTCTTGGGGGTTCCGATCCCTTGGACGGTACGGCGATACAATCGGTGACCTGGACAGCTTTGCCTCCGCAAGTAGTTGGGGAACAGATGTTTATATCTGATGACCTTGGTTTTTTATTCGCGGCACCTATGGTGTTTGACTTTTTCGAACCTGGACAGGTGTTGGAGAATTGCGATGACCTCCTGAATATTTTTGTCAACATGGAGCACTCGTATCTGGGTGACCTTGAAATACAGATTACTTGTCCGGATGGAACAACTGTCATTCTTCTGGATTATCCCAATGGCGGCGGAGCCACATTCCTGGGTGAGCCTGTTGACATTGAGGGAGACCCAACTCCCGGAGTGGGATATGACTATGGCTGGGAGCCCGGGTTAACCAATGGGACCTGGGGAGATAACGGAGCCGGGGGTGGACAGTCGCTTCCGGAAGGATTTTACGAAAGCTCTGAAGATATGTGCGCCTTGGTTGGTTGTCCGTTGAACGGAGAATGGAGTTTGGGAATAACAGACAACCTTGGATTGGATGACGGGAATATTTTCAGTTGGGGAATCAGTTTGAATCCTGAGTTGTTTCCCAACGTAACAACATTTACCCCCGTTGTAGGTTTGGGGCCGGATTCTACCTGGTGGGAAGGTCCCTTCATCACCGATGTTTCGGCCGACGGAAATACGATAGAGATTCTCCCGGATGCGCTTGGGGAGTATGAGTATACTTTTTTTGCGACGAATAATTTTGGATGCACATTCGATACAACGGTAACCGTTACTGTTGTTCCCGGGCCTCAGATTGATGCAGGTGACCTGGTGGTTATTTGTGAAGATGAAGTGCAGTTGGATCCATCAGTAACTGAGAATGGTGAGCCTGCAGATTGTGTGTTGACCTTGATTATGGAGGATACCTTTGGCGATGGATGGAATGGCTGTTCGGCCAACTTTGTGGTTGACGGTGTGGTTGTGGGAAATGCGACATTGCCTACCGGTGACTATGGTGAAGCTCAGGTTATCGTTCCCGGAGGGTCGGAATTTGAGCTGGTCTTTGTTGCCGGAGCGTTCATCAATGAAGTTGAAATGACCTTGCTCAACGATGCCGGAACTGAAATCTACTCAGGAGGCCCCGGCGGGTTTACCGGTGGACAAGTTTTGTATTCGGCTATTTGTGAAGGTTATGGAGCCTATGTTTACAGCTGGACTCCGGCATTAGGTCTTTCTGATCCAAATATTCCCAATCCGGTAGCATCAGTAGATCAGGAAACCACCTATACCGTAACACTTTATCCTGAGGGATACGAAGGTTGTGCCGCTTCCGACCAGGTGACTGTAGGATTAGCCTATACTTTTGAGGTAACTGGCGAGGACATTGGGTGTAGTGGTGATATTGCACAAATTGAAGTTGAAGTTGATGGAGATCCAGGCGATGGCCCCTGGGATTTGAATCTTTTACTTGACGGTGTTGTGGTGGATACGTTCCAGTCCAATGGCGGGCTGAGTATTTTCGAAGTTGAAACCGGAGGAGATTATTCCATTGCTGTGGCTAACGAATATTGCGCTTATGAAGCGGACGTGCCTGTTTCTGCTCCTGAAATCTACCAGCTTGTGGCCAGTCAGGACACTACGATTTGTATCAATGGTACGGCTACACTTTCAGCATGGGCGACGGCCGATAGCGATACGACCTGGCAATATGTCTGGAGCAACAATGCGGGTATTTCGAGTTCCGTAGAAGTCAATCCGGCGGCAGATCAAGTGTATTCCGTCTATGTCATTGACAACCTGGGATGTGAATCTGATCCTGTACTTGTGGCGGTGGATTTATATGATCCGCTAGTCATTCAGGCAATGGACAATGCAGTAATCTGTCTGGGCGATTCTATTATGTTGGAACCCTTCGTGTATGGTGGCGGCTTGGAACCCTATTCATTTGTTTGGTCATCGGATCAAATGTCTGATGTTGCGAGTGAAACGGTTTACGTCACACCGACTGAGCCAACAGAATACTGTGTCACCTTGTTGGATGCTTGTGAAACACCCACGATGACTGATTGTGTGGGGATTTCAATGCAACCCCTTGTAAATCCGGGATTTGTTGGGGACACGTTGGCAGATTGTTTTCCTATCCTGGTGAATTTCACTGGGGTAGCTGATAATCCGGAGATTATCGCATACGCGGAATGGGATTTTGGCGATGAATCACTCGCGACAACCATTGGTTATGCCGCGCATAATTACATCCAATCTGGTGACTACACAGTGACTTACACGGTGACGACAGTCGACGGTTGTGTTTACACCCAAACTCAACCGGAAATGATTCATGCGTATCCTTATCCCATCGCTGACTTCATGGTGTCTCCCGAAATCGCCATACTGCCGAATACGACCTTTTCATTTGACAACATCTCTCACGACAACCAGGAAAACTACTGGAATTTTGCCGGTCTCGGTTTCTCAACAGAAGAAAGCCCTGAGTTTACTTTTCCGGGTGAGGTAATGGGCGACTACTTTGTCCAACTCATTGTAGTGAATGAATTCGGATGCATGGATTCCGTTCAGAAAGAGGTCTCGGTAATGGAGGACTTCGTGATTTTCGCACCAAATGCCTTTACACCAGATCATGACGGATTCAACGACTTCTGGTTCGTTCAAGGAATTGACGTCGATCCTTCACGGTACGAATTGTTTATTTTCAACAGGTGGGGAGATGTAGTGTTCAAAACTACCGATGTGAATGCCGTGTGGGATGGTTCCCATATGGGAGGCGATTATTTTGTTCCTGACGGTGTATATCCTTTCCGCATTGTGGCGCATTCCCTGACTACCGGTGATCAGAAGATAGTAAGTGGGACGGTGACGATAGTAAGGTAGTTACTTCCAAAACGCTTTTTTTCGGGTGCAACTTTCCTGTGCACAATTGCGTCTTGAATTCATAGGCTTTATCCCAACTGCGAGTTGAGGTTAATGGCTATATTTGAATTTAAATCGCATAGAATGACCAACCTGTACAGAGGAATTGTACTGCTTTCTTTCCTTTTTTCGACTGTGCTTTCGGCACAGGCTCAAGATGCCGCCAACCGGCTCGTAGAACTTTGGGGAAGTGCTGCAGTGGAAGAATTGCAAAACAATGGTACCTGGGAGTATGAACTTTTTCGCCAGGAGCAGGGATGTTATCTGGCAGACATGAATGGTCAAAAAGACATTTCTGCCTACCCTGATGCCACACAGTTCGTGCCTGTTGAAGGTTTGGAGGCATTGGATCTGAGTAAATTGGAGCAGGGAATACTTCTGGCCGAATACAATCTACCGGTTCTCCCGCACAAGTATGGTTATTATCGAGTAGGAGATACTGGTTTTCTGCTTGTTATCTATCCGGAAGACCTCATTGAGATGCTCTATGCCCGTCAAAACCAATAATCCATGAAAGCAACGTTACTACAAATTGTCTTTACACTCAGTGTTGCCTTGTTTTCAATCGGTGGTTTGGCACAAGGCAATATATTCATCAGTAATGGTGAAGTTACAGCTTGCGGAGGGTCATTTCAAGATGATAATAGCGGTGGCGCAGAGGGGTCTCCTTACAGCGATACCGACTATACTTTTACGATTTGTCCGGACACACCGGGCGATGTGATTCAGGTTGATTTTGTTGCGTTTAGCTTGCAGACCTCTCCCAATCCAAACAACAGCGATTATCTAACGATCTACGATGGAGACAATACGGGCGAGAGCTCATTGGGAAGCTATGCCGGCAATTTTCTGCAGGGATTGGCTGTGACGGGCACCGTCAACAATACCTCAGGTTGTCTGACATTTGTATTCACTTGTAACACAGGCAATACCAATTCATTTCCCGGATGGGAGGCATTAATCTCTTGCACCACTCCATGTGCCCCGCCAACTGCTCTATCCGAAGTAACCAATCCATTACCCTCCGCTGAAGGCTTTGTAGGGGTGTGTATGGGGGATGAGATTACCTTTTCTGACGCTGGATCGTTTGCTGAGACCGGATTTACCCTTGGGAATTACATCTGGGATCTGGGGGATGGAACTATTCTCGAAGGAGCAAACCTCACCGAGGTCATTCATGCTTACGACGAGCCGGGTGAGTTTATCGTAACTCTAACTGTGCAGGATAATAATGGTTGTTACAGCTTGAATGTCGTCCCCATGCAGGTTCTGGTGTCCACAATACCGGTTTTTTACACCGATTGGACTGAAGTCGTATGTCTGGGGGGAGAAGGATTTGTAGATGGCAACCCGATTCAGAATGTCACATGGACGGCACTTCCACCGCAGGTGGTGGCCGGTGAAACGTATCTTGCCGACGGGGCGGGGTTTAGCTATTCATCTGAACTAACATTTGACTTTTTCGAAACAGATGCAGTGCTTGAGAATTGTGATGATTTCTTATCTGTATTCGTTAACATGGAGCACTCTTACCTAGGGGACCTTGAGATTTATATCGAATGTCCCGACGGAACTTCTGTTACCCTTCTTGACTGGGGATTAAACAGCGGAGGGGGTACATTTCTGGGAGAAGCCGTTGATGATGGTACCACCTTGCCGGGAACAGGCTATGACTACGGTTGGATGCCGGGTCTTACCAATGGAAACCTGGACGATGGTAACAGCAGTTCGGTAACGTATACCAACAATGCCGGACAAAACGTCACAGCGAATATCGTTGATCCGGGATTCTATGAAAGTGATGAAGACTTATGCAATCTTGTGGGCTGTCCGCTCAACGGAACATGGACCATGAATGTTATTGACAACCTTGCAATCGACAATGGCTATATTTTCGAATGGGGATTATCATTCAACCCTTATCTCTATCCCGACATTACTACATTCACTCCGGAAGTGGGGTTGGGTGTAGATTCATCTTGGTGGGAAGGTCCGTACATTACGTCGACAAGTGCCGATGGCAACGTGGCGTATCTGGAGCCACCCGCATTGGGCACGTATGAGTACACCTATTTTGCGACCAATAATTTTGGTTGTACTTACGACACCACAGTGGTTGTTGAGGTTGTTCCCGGTCCGGTAGTGGATGCTGGTCAGGATCAAACACTTTGTGGCGATCTGCAACTCAACGCTGTTATCGTATCCAATGAATTTCCTACACCTCCTTGTCAGTTCACTATTGAACTGTACAATGATGCCAATATGTTTGGTTGGGATGGTGCCTCTATTGATGTGACCATTGATGGTCAGTATCAGGGGAATTACACCACGTTCAACAATTCAACTGAGGTACTCATTACCATTGAAAGTGGTCAACTTCTCGAGATCGACTATTTCGCAAGTCCCTGGGGAGGTACTGCAGGAAACGCCTTTAATATCTTCGATGACTCCGGCAACCTTGTTTTTGCTTCGGATGATGATCCTGCTGATGGGTTGGTGTTCAGTTCTGATGTGCTATGTGTGGGTGAAGGTCAAATTCAGTATGAATGGACACCTTCAACGGATGTGGACAACCCCAATATTCCGAATCCAACGATTACTCAGTTGAGTGGCGGGGAAACACAATTTGAGGTTACCGCCTATCCTGCCGGATTCCCGGGCTGCGCATCGTCGGATTTTGTGACGATTACACCTGCATTTGAATATTCTACCACAAGTGGCAACCCCAGTTGTGCGGGAAATGACGGATTTATCCATGTCTATGTGAACGAATTGACGGGTAACCCGCCATGGACCATTGAATTCTACGAGAATGGTGGTCTGGTGGAAACGGTGAACTCCAACGGAGGTACAGAAGAGTTTAACGGATTATTCCCGGGCAATTATACCGTTTCAATTATCAATGCCGCGTGTACCTATGATATTGATTTTGTGATTGATCAGCCTGATATCATTGTAATCGAAACTTCTCCTGATTCGACCATTTGTATTGGAGGAACTGCCGTACTGGAAGCTTCAAGTCCGCAGGACGTAGATGATTCCTGGACGTATATCTGGGATCAGGGAGTAGGTAATGGCATGTCGGTAGCCGTGCAGCCGGATGTGCCCACAACGTATTCTGTATTTGCCATCGACGACTTCGGGTGTGAATCGGCGGCGGTTACGGTGGACGTGGATATTTTCGACGGACTTTCTTTAGAAGTGGCTAATGACACACTGATTTGCATCGGTGGAACTGCTGATTTGCTGGTTCAGTCTTCAAGCGGCGGAAATGGTGGTCCTTATGAATATTTCTGGACTTACAATAGCCAATTCGTGAGTTCAGATGAAGACTTCCAGGACGAACCTTCCGCGGATGGTGAATACTGCGTTACGCTTACCGATGGTTGTGAAACCCCTGCGGTTACTGAGTGTATGATGGTGACACTTGAAGAGGAACTGATTGTAAAAATTGAGAGCGATACAACACGTGGATGCTATCCTGCAGACATTGTATTCTCGGTTGGCAATGATCCTGATTCTTATGCGCTTGCGCAATGGACTATCAGTGACGGTACGTTCATCTTCAACTCTTCGGAGTTCACGCATACGTTCGAAGAACCGGGTTCTTACTCGGTTGGACTCACGTTGACTTCACCAATTGGGTGTGTTTATTCAGCTTACGAGGAGAACTACATTTCAATATTCGATAATCCCAAAGCGAATTTCCATTTTTCACCTATCCCAACTACCATTCCTGAAACGGAAATCAACTTCTTCGATGATTCAGAAGGATCTATTTCGGATTGGTTGTGGGTGTTCGACACCATCAATTACCTCGGAGTTTCTCACGAACAGAATCCGGTGTTTAGTTTCCCTTATGATGTTCCGGGAGATTACCCTGTTACGCTCACAGTAACAGATGAAAATGGCTGTGAGAACAGCGTGATGAAGTGGGTTGTGATTTACGATATTTTCAATGTTTTTGTCCCCAACTCATTTACTCCAAATGCCGACGGTGTGAATGATGTGTTCTTTGTTCAGGGTAGCGATATTGATCCTGATCGATTTGAATTGATCATATTCGATCGCTGGGGAGAAAAAGTTTTCGAAACACGTGATATGAATGTTCCCTGGCTTGGACAGGTGAACAATGGAAAGCACTACGCCAATGAAGGCATTTACGAGTGGAGACTGGTGGTATATTCGCTCAGCACGACTGAACGGTACATCTTGCAAGGCACTGTGAATGTGATTAGATAAGAATCACAAGAGATATTGATAAGGGTGGCGCAGGTCACCCTTTTTCTTTGCCGCTTAAATGCGGGAATCCGGCATGCATATTCGGTGCCAGGGAGCGCTGGGGGGGAATGAAAAGGCCAATTTATCACGATTACATGCGCTGTATGCTCACTTATAAAGAAGGCTGTGGATCGATTGACATGAATTTATTGGCGCACTAATTTTGCGATATTGGGCTTGAGGGTACCGCCCCGAGGAGCGAAAATTCGACAAGAGCAAGAGTAAGAGCAAGAGTAAGAGCAAGAGTAAGAGCAAGA
>JAGQVX010000091.1 GCA_020437755.1 Flavobacteriales bacterium | reverse complement strand
ATTGGAGTGCGAATTTAAACAATTTTTATTTCCCCCAAATAGAAATTCAATCTTTTATTTGTGGCCAACGGGCAGTTGGATTTGTCGTGATATGCTCACCCCTCCCCCAAGCCTCTTGTGAACCTGCCCTTACTCCACCGGATCAAGCGCCTTGCGCAACTTCCAACAACTTGGCTTCAATTCCCGAAACGATCATTGCCGTGGCGCCTTGCTTGTTTCTGCAGTAGCGGCGAATGGCCTCGCTTCGTTCCGCACGTTCTTCCGGGATCATCAATTTGGCGCATGCCGCATTGAATTCATCCTGATTATGCACTACCAATGCCCCGCCTATGGCGTCCAGGTCTACCGCTTCCTGAAAACGGGTGTAATTGGGCCCAATGATGACGGGCAGACCGAAAGCCGCGGCTTCCAGGGTGTTGTGAATTCCGGCGCCGAAACCACCGCCGATAATGGCAAAATGGGCGTATTGGTACAGTCTGGAGAGGAATCCTATGTTATCGATGATCAATATTCGGGCATCCGCCAAATGACTGATCGAGGCCTTGCTGTACCTCAACGTGCGCCCACCCCATAAGTGCTCAATTTGCGCGATATGATCCTCCCCTATTTCGTGGGGAGCAATAATCACCTTGAAGGATTGATCACTTTGTGCGTCGAAGGTACTCAACAGCTTTTCATCGGGGAGCCATGTGCTGCCGGCAATGAGTACCGTTGCGTCTTGTACAAACTCGGAAATCATGGGAACGCCCTTGCTATGGGCAGCAATATGTGCCACGCGATCAAAGCGGGTATCACCTGCCAGCGTGGAATTGGTAAGTCCTATTCCGGCTAGTAAGTCCACCGATTTTTCGTTCTGAACGTAAAAGTGACTAACTGACTGCAATGCTTTTCGAAACAAGCCGCCATACCACTTAAAATATCGGTGTCCGGGTCGGAAAATGGCGGAAAACATAATGACGGGGATCCCCATTTGGCCCAGTGCCTGAAAAAGAACCGGCCACACTTCGTACTTCACCATAAGGGCGACATCGGGCCGCAATGCACGGAGAAAAGCCTGTACGTCACCGGGGCGATCATAGGGCAGATATCCCACCCATGCTGCCTGCTGATAATCCTTGCGCACTTCATAGCCGGAGGGAGAAAAAAACGTAATGTAAATATCGTACTCGGGGTGCCGCGACTTGAACTCCTCCACAACGGGACGACCTTGCTCGAACTCGCCCAACGAGGCGCAGTGCATCCAAACCACTTTCGAGGAGGTAGTGCGAATCTCTTGTAAATCGCCGTAGCCTTGCTTGCGTCCCTCGGTGAACAACCACAACTTGGGCTTGTGTTTTGCACCCAGGCGGGCACCCAACACGAACAGCTCCATGAAGATGCGATACAGGAAGGTCATCAATAGGTATAAAAGAGTTCGGGGGCTCGTCGATAAATATGCAACACCCATGCTACCCGCACACCCAGAAGCATATCAAATCGCGGCTGATCATCAACCTGAAGCGTGTCGAAATACAACTCCCGTCGCCCACGTGTAAAGGCCTCGGTAGCTTCCAATCCGACGTAGAAATTGACCAGGCGGGAATTTCCTGAATACAGGTAACCCACAAATTGAGTAAGCGCCAATCCATTGGTCAGACGGTCATACCCTTTGAGGTACTCACCCTCCAATTGGGTAATGTAGTTGAGCTGGTGTTCCAGTCGGATCTTATGCTGCATGAACCCAATACCGCCACGAATCATGACGCCACTATTGGGATTGTGACCCGAATTGCGAAACAGATATCCACCGCCAATGGTCGCATGCCATCCCCGCTCTTCAATCCGAATCTCAGCAATTTGTCCGTCGTTGTCCAAAACATACCCTTCATCCACGCGCAGATTTTGAATCAATCCCGGTTCGGATACATTCCTGCCAAAGAAAAAGCCTCCCTCTGCACCAACCATCCAGTTGGACTTGAACTTATGATAGATGGAGCCTCCCAGATTGTGATTATTCCCAAAACGCTGCGCCATATCACCGGCGGGCATTTGAAATGCGTAGCCCAGGCCAAATTGTGTGGATGTCAACACACTGTCGCGCACATTACGCTGGGCCCACACCGACAAAACGGGAAGCACAAAAATCAAAACTCCCAGGATCCTTTTCACCATTGGGCGAAGATACAGTAAAAACTCAAGGCGTCGTGGCGGTTTAGTGCGGTGATCGCCCCTAAATACAGCGGAATGCAGCGGGATTTTGAAGCTAATTCCTCCAATAATATACATTTCCAGGTGTTGTTTTTATCGCTCTCGCCAGGAGCCCTTGTTGCCGCGAATCCATTTTGGGCGTCGCCTTATTTCAGCCTTTTCACGCAAGGTGGTTCATTTTGGAATTCTCCAAATGGGCTTGCTGCCACTCCCCTTCCAAAAACGCATCCCGCAACCCCAACCACCTCCACTTGCGCCAAATCATGGAAGACATTGCATTTGACCTCTTCGCAGCACCACCAGTCAGCAGATAATAAGTATCTTCGCGCCAATTTTAATCTCATGACCGAGGCTACAAAACAAATCCAGATGGTGGATCTCGTTGCACAATACGAGTCCATGAAAGCAGAAATCGACCAGGCCATTCTCAACGTGGTTCAATCGTCGGCATACATCAACGGTCCGGAAGTCCGCGATTTTCAAAGCGAACTCGAGGCATACCTGGGGGTAAAACACGTCATTCCCTGTGCCAATGGCACCGACGCGCTTCAGATCGCCATGATGGCTCTTGGACTGAAGCCGGGCGACGAAGTAATTGCCCCTTCATTCACATTTGTAGCTACCGCCGAAGTGATTGCCCTTTTGGGACTGACACCGGTTTTGGTCGATGCCGATCCGCACACTTTCAACCTGGATCCTGCTTGTTTGGAAGCAGCAATCACCCCTAAAACCAAGGCTATTGTGCCGGTACACCTATTTGGCCAGTGTGCCAATATGGATGAAATAATGGACATTGCCCGCAAGCATAATTTGTATGTTGTTGAAGATACTGCACAGGCTATTGGAGCTGATTATTGCGGGGCAAAGTACAGTGGCAAAGCCGGTACCATAGGTGAATTTGGAACCACTTCATTCTTCCCCTCCAAGAACCTCGGCTGTTACGGAGATGGCGGTGCGCTTTTCACCAACGACGACAAGCTGGCCGAGAACGCCCGATACATTGCCAATCACGGAATGAAGGTGCGGTACTACCATGATATGATTGGTGTGAATTCTCGTCTGGATTCCATCCAGGCGGCTGTGCTGCGCATCAAGTTGCGCCGATTGTCGGATTATAATGCTGCGCGAAACAAGGCTGCGGCCTACTACGATAGCGCGTTTGCCGATGTAGCCGAACTCAGTACTCCGGCCCGTGCACCCTGGTCAACCCATGTGTTCCATCAATACACATTGGTAACCCATGGAATTGATCGCGATGCTTTGCGCGATTACCTCGCCGAAAAGGGAGTGCCTGCAATGGTGTATTATCCGGTTCCACTGCACATGCAGAAGGCCTATAAGGACCCGCGGTATAACGAAGGTGATTTCCCTCACACCGAACAATTGTCGGCTGCCGTTATTTCGCTGCCTATGCATACGGAACTGACAGAAGATCAATTGGCTCTCATTACCCACTCTGTTAAAGAGTTCATCAGAAACCAACAATAAGAAATGAATATTGCAGTCATTGGAACAGGATATGTCGGGTTGGTAACCGGTACGTGCTTTGCCGAAACCGGTAATACTGTTGTTTGCGTTGACATTGACAAGAAAAAAGTAGAGCGCATGCGCAACGGTGAAGTGCCCATTTATGAGCCTCACCTCGACGTGTTGTTCGAACGAAATATCCGCCAGGGACGCCTCACGTTTACAACCGACATTGAAGAGGTTGTCGAAGATGCTGAAGTGATTTTTCTGGCCCTTCCCACTCCTCCGGGAGAAGATGGATCGGCCGATCTTTCTTACGTCCTTGGAGTAGCCGATCACCTCGGCAAATTGATTACCGAATACAAGGTGATCGTTGATAAAAGTACGGTTCCCGTGGGCACCGCTGAAAAGGTGCATCAGGCCATTGCAGCCAACTGCCAAACGCCTTTTGACGTAGTTTCCAATCCGGAGTTTTTGCGTGAAGGATTCGCAGTAGACGATTTTATGAAGCCCGACCGTGTGGTGATCGGCACTTCCAGTGAGCGTGCGCGCAAGGTGATGGATGAACTGTACAAACCATTCATCCGCCAGGGAAATCCAATTGTGTTTATGGATGAAAAGTCGGCTGAGCTTACTAAATACGCCGCCAATAGCTTCCTGGCCACGAAGATCACCTTCATGAACGAAATTGCGAACTTCTGCGAAAAAGTAGGAGCCGATGTTGACAAGGTGCGAATGGGAATGGGAACGGATACGCGCATTGGCAAGCGATTCCTGTTTCCAGGTATTGGATACGGCGGTAGTTGTTTTCCCAAAGATGTTCAGGCACTTGCCAAATCGGGTAAAGAAGCAGGATTCAACTTCCACATCCTCGATGCAGTGATGGCGGTCAATAACCGACAAAAAACCATCCTCTTCCAACCCATCAACGAATACTTTGGAGGCAACTTGAACGGCGTGCGTATTGCCATGTGGGGATTGAGCTTCAAGCCCGATACCGATGATATCCGGGAAGCCCCGTCATTGTACCTTATTGAGAAACTAACCAGCGCCGGAGCTACGGTTAAAGCCTATGATCCGGAGGCGATGGAGAATGTCCGCAATTTGCTCGGACATCGAATAGAATATGCCGAAAACTCGTATGATGCTCTTGAAGATGCCGACGCATTGGTCATTTGCACGGAGTGGTCGGTTTTCCGCAATCCCGACTTCCGCAAGGTTGCCGAAGGATTGAACAACAAAGTGATTTTCGACGGACGAAACCTCTACGATCTTGACAAGATGAAGGAACTCGGGTTCCATTACAAAAGCATCGGACGGGAAACGGCTACGATTCACGAAAACACGAAAGCGTAATGACCAAAAGAGTACTCATCACCGGTGCCGCCGGATTCCTGGGATCACACTTGTGCGACCGTTTCATCAAGGAAGGATACCGCGTTGTGGGAATGGACAACCTCATCACCGGCGACCTGAGAAACATCGAACATTTGTTTCCACTTGAGCAATTCGAGTTTTACAACCACGATGTGAGTCGGTTTGTCCACGTTGCCGGTCCGCTGGATTACATCCTGCACTTCGCATCTCCCGCCTCTCCTATTGATTACCTGAAGATTCCGATTCAAACCCTGAAAGTTGGATCATTGGGTATTCACAATTTGCTGGGATTGGCACGTGTGAAAAAGGCCCGGATCATGATCGCCTCTACGAGTGAAGTATACGGTGATCCTACGGTCCACCCTCAAACAGAAGATTATTGGGGTAATGTTAACCCTGTAGGTCCGCGCGGTGTGTACGACGAGGCTAAGCGCTTTCAGGAAGCCATGACTATGGCTTACCACACCTACCACGGACTCGAAACCCGCATTGTGCGGATTTTCAATACCTACGGGCCCCGCATGCGCCTCAATGATGGACGGGTATTGCCTGCATTCATCGGACAAGCGCTTCGCGGTGAGGATCTTACCGTATTTGGTGATGGCTCGCAAACGCGATCGTTTTGCTATGTAGATGACCTGGTGGAAGGCATCTACCGCTTGTTGATGTCTGATTGTGTTGACCCCGTAAACATTGGAAATCCCGACGAGATTACTATTTCGGAATTTGCCGAAGAAATCATCAAGCTCACCGGAACTGAGCAAAAAGTGGTGTACAAAGACCTTCCCAAAGATGACCCCAAGCAGCGACAGCCCGACATTACAAAGGCCCGCGAAATTTTGGGATGGGAGCCAAAAGTGTCTCGTGAAGAAGGATTGAAGGTTACGTATGAATACTTCAAGTCGCTCAGCACAGAAGACCTGTACAAGAAGGAGCATAAAACGTTTGAAAAATACATTCAGGCATGATCTCCTACTTTGCACATGAAACCGCAGTAGTCGACGCAGGGTGCTCCATAGGCGAAGGGACCAAAATCTGGCATTTTTCCCACATTATGCCCGGGTGTACCATCGGAAAGAACTGCAACATCGGACAAAACGTGGTTGTTTCGCCCGATGTGGTTTTAGGCAACAATGTCAAGGTACAGAACAACGTGAGCATTTATACAGGAGTAACCTGTGAAGACGACGTGTTTCTGGGACCTTCTTGTGTATTTACGAATGTGATCAATCCGAGAAGTTCGGTCAATCGCAAAAGTGAATATGCGGCAACAAAGGTGCGCCGCGGAGTATCCATTGGTGCCAATGCTACCATTGTATGTGGCATTGAACTTGGAGCCTGGTCCTTTATTGGGGCGGGTGCCGTGGTTACAAAAGATGTACCGGCCTATGCCTTATTGGTGGGAAATCCGGCCCGACAAATGGGTTGGATGAGCGAATTTGGCCACCGACTGGAATTTGACCAAAATAACCGGGCTGTTTGTCCGGAAAGTAATATTACCTACCGCATCGAAAACGGTGTGGTTCACAAAGAGAATTGAATCAAATGATCTACGACAAGCTCCTTCAAAAAGAAGCCAAACTGGCAGTTATCGGGTTGGGTTACGTAGGCCTTCCCATTGCTTTGGAATTTTCACGAAAGATTAAAGTCATCGGTTTTGACATCAACCGCGAAAGGGTGGAGATGATGAAAAACAAAATCGACCCTTCCGAAGAGTTGGAATCTTCAGCCTTCGACGGGTGCGACATTGAATTCACGGCAGACCTCGACGATTTGAGGGAAGCTAATTTCTTTGTGGTTGCCGTTCCTACCCCTATCAACAGCTCCAACCAACCCGATCTTGGTCCGGTATTGTCGGCCTCACGCACGGTTGCCCAGGTGCTGAAGAAAGGAGACTATGTGGTGTACGAATCAACGGTTTATCCGGGGTGTACTGAAGACGACTGCATTCCGGTTCTCGAAGAATTGTCGGGATTGAAATTCCGTCAGGACTTCATGGTTGGGTATTCACCCGAACGTATCAATCCGGGCGATAAAAAGCACACCATTCGTACCATTACCAAAGTGGTATCAGGTTGCTGTGATACTTCTCTCGACCAAATTGCCAAGGTGTACGAACTCGTCGTGGATGCCGGTGTTCACCGCGCTACTTCGATCAAAGTTGCAGAAGCAGCAAAGGTTATCGAAAATACGCAACGCGATGTGAACATTGCGCTCATCAACGAGCTCTCGATTATTCTGAACCGCATTGGCGTGAACACTTTCGATGTGCTTGAAGCCGCACGTACCAAATGGAACTTCCTGCCGTTCTATCCCGGACTGGTAGGTGGCCATTGCATTGGCGTTGACCCTTACTACCTCACCTACAAGGCGAAAAACATGGGGTACCACGCCAAAGTGATCAACTCCGGTCGATATGTCAATGACAGCATGGGATTCTATGTGGGCAAGCAGTGTGTGAAGCGCATTCTCGAACAAGGCAAGAATGTCCTTGATGCCCGCGTTCTCGTTATGGGTGTGACCTTTAAAGAAGATGTTTCGGATATCCGAAATTCCAAGGTCATCGATGTGATTCGCGAATTGGAATCGTTTAGTGTTCACGTGGATTTGATCGACCCCCATGCCAGTCCGAAAGAATTTAAACACGAGTACGACCTGGATGTAGCCCGTGAAGCGGAAAAAGGCAAGTACGATGCGGTAATTGTTGCCGTTCCTCACAAGGAGTACGTAGCCCTCAATGAAGCTCAAATTACGGAGTACATGAACGACGAAAAGGGTGTGCTCATCGATGTTAAAGGTCTGTACCGCAACAACATAAAAAATCTCGTTTACTGGAGTCTGTAATCACTATGCAACGAACGATACTTATCACCGGAGGGGCCGGATTCATTGGATCACACGTGATTCGTTGGTTTCTGGAGCACTATTCCGGGTATCGCATCGTGAATTTTGATTTACTGACCTACGCGGGTAATCTGGAGAACCTCCGGGATGTTGAACACAACGAGCAGTACGCATTCGTAAAGGGGGACATTTGCAGTAAGGAGGACGTTCACAAGGCATTCGCCAAATGGCAAATCACTGACGTCATCCACCTCGCGGCTGAGAGTCACGTGGACCGCAGTATCCATGACCCACTGTCATTTGTGCGCACCAATATCCTCGGTACGGCCACCCTGCTAAATGCCTGTCGTGAGTTTTGGACAGATGGAGGTGAGCACCGTTTCTACCACGTTTCTACCGATGAAGTGTATGGATCACTCGGTGCCGATGGCCTGTTTACAGAGACCTCGCCCTATGACCCCCGGAGCCCTTACAGTGCCAGCAAGGCGTCTTCCGATCATTTGGTAAGGGCGTACGGACACACGTATGGTGTGCCTTTCGTAATTTCTAATTGTTCCAACAACTACGGCAGCCACCAGTTCCCCGAAAAGCTTATTCCGCTCATGATCAATAACATGAGAGAAGGAAAACCACTACCCGTATATGGCAAAGGGGATAATGTACGCGACTGGCTGTGGGTAGTGGATCATGCCCGTGCCATTGATGCTGTCTTTCACAAAGGCATATTGGGCGAAACGTACAATATTGGCGGCTACAATGAGTGGAAGAATCTCGATTTGGTGCACCTCTTGTGCGACATTGTAGATGAAAAACTCGGACGTGCTGCCGGCACATCCCGATCGCTCATTACGTTTGTAACGGATCGCCCGGGTCATGATATGCGGTACGCCATCGACTCCGCGAAAATCAGTGCCGATCTCGGCTGGATGCCTTCGGTTACGTTTGAAGAGGGATTGGCGCTCACTGTGGATTGGTATTTGGCGAATGCCGAGTGGTTGAACCATGTAACCAGCGGAGCTTATCGCGAGTACTACGATACCATGTACACACACCGCAACGACCGCTAAGGGTAACTGTCATGAGGATTTTCCGCAAGCTGTTTTCACGCAACAAACTCATCGACCCGATCGACTTCGGTGCCGTGCGAGTGGACATGCACTCCCACCTTATTCCCGGAATTGATGACGGATCCAAAAATCTGCATGAATCGTATGAATTGGTGAAACGACTGAAAAGTCTGGGCTACCGCAAGCTCATCACTACGCCCCACATCATGAGCGACTTCTACCGCAACGATTCTGACACCATACGCCGTGGGGCCGACCAATTGCGGGAATACCTGCGCAACAAAGGTGTGGAGATTGAGATCGAAGCCGCGGCTGAGTATTTCTGCGACGAACATTTCGACCGACTTATTGAAAAAAAGGATTTGTTGTCTTTTGGCAACAACTATGTGCTGTTCGAATTGCCTTTCATGCAAGCCCCCACCAGTCTGAAAACGACCCTGTTCAATCTGCAAATGGCCGGCTACAAGCCTATCCTGGCCCACCCCGAACGCTACGGTTACTGGCATACCCGATTTGATGAATATCAAAGCTTTATTGACAAAGACGTCCTGCTTCAGGTAAACCTCAATTCCTTTTCCGGAGCCTACGGGCCGCAAGTGCGCAAGACCGCCGAGAAAATGGTTGATCAAGGAATGATCAGTCTGCTCGGAACCGACTGTCACAACCACAACCACATCGACATGATGGAATTATCGCGACGTATGCCTTACGTGCACCGGTTAGTGACCAGTGGGGTGTTGTTGAATGGCAAGTTGTGAGGAGGGCTGAGCGGGTGGTAGAGCAAGCGAACAGAGCGAGAGCCGCACATTCTGAATGAACACCCTACACTCCGCGTTTCTTCTCAAAGAACAAAGTGAGTAATTCCCTGCATTCTGCTTCGAGGACGCCTCCAACAATCTCCGTTTTGGGGTGGGTAACCGGGGGAGATTTTTCGGAATTAAACATGGAAAACCCTCGCTTAAGATCAAACGCTCCGAATACAATCCGACCGATGCGCGTGTTGAATGCTGCTCCGGCGCACATCAGGCATGGTTCCAAGGTGACGTACAGTGTGCATTTGTCGAGGTACTTACCGCCGAGGTATTCGGTTGCTGAAGTGTACGCTTGCATTTCGGCGTGGGCTGTGAAGTCGTTCAATCGCTCGGTAAGGTTGTGTCCCCGGGCTATGATCTGACCATCACATGTAATAACCGCTCCCACAGGAACTTCGTCGGCCTCAAAAGCATACTGTGCCTCTTTAAGGGCCATTTTCATAAAGTGTTCATCACCGGGGGGCTGCAGCATGGAGCAAGGATAGGCCGATTCAGTGGGATTTCAAAATGGTACACCCGGAATGAGATTTTTGATGTGATTAGTTTCGCGCAAAGCCGCAAAGACTCAAAGAGAGGAATATGACTGAAAATGAACTATTACCTCTGCGCCTTTGCGTGAAACAAAAAAATGTAGCTCCAGACTTCCTCGCTTACTAAACTCATCATCAGCAGCTCAAAACACAGGACCAAAAAGGACAGATACAATAATAAATTCCTCCAAATGAACAGTAAAAGAATGATCCTCAAGCGGATTTAGGGTAATTATAGGTACAATTGTAAGTAGTACAAACCGAAACCTATGAAAACACTATTACCCGCTATGCTCTTGCTGTGTTCTGTAGCAACGGCACAATTTCCAGACTATAACTCATCCGCCATGGACACCTGTTACAATGGTGTACTTTATCCGGTAATTGAGGGTTGGGACGCGTACCAAACACTCGACAATACCTGGGACGGCCCGCGTGATACATCCGTATGTGTGCAGACAGTTTATGGAGTGAACTTTGCCTATTTTGAGGCTTCTGACGTTGATCTCTTCCGCCCGGTCTTTTTCAAAGCCGACGTAGATACAACCTTTGCATTTACACCTCATACCCTTTGGAGAGCAAGTGTGTTTGCTAACGCGGGTGTGCTTTCCAATGTTACCGATTGGTGCAATGATGGATATTGTTCGGGGATTCTTGTGGAAATAGAGGTGCCCTATAATGACACAGCCTGGGTGGAGCGCAGGTACTTTGGAAACTTTGAAAACGGCTTCGGGACACTCCATACGGCAGATCTTTGTATGCCCGTGGAGTATCCGGAACAATACAGTCGGTTAAAAACGCTGGTGATCAAAATGTTCTTTGACGAAAGTACAGATATCGGCTTAGGACTTCCGTGGTTTGAAGACATGTCCTGGACGGCCGTCTACCTCGATTCAGCCGGTTTTATCCCCTTCAACAATTCTCAGTTCGACTACTTCTTCCCCTGGCAGAGCGATGGATTAGACAACTACGTAATCCCTTATGATCCATCCTATGGATTCCCATCCGATACAACCCCAAGTTATGTGGACGTGGCTCCCATACCCAATGTAGATTATCAATCGTTGGTTACGTTGAGTTTCGACTTTGGAAAGACTTTGACTTTTGAACCACATGCACACCTTCGTGGGGCACTTATCGAAGGGTCCGATTCCCTGCGCCATGACCTTGAATTGATCAATCTTGGAGCAGAGGTCTGCATGCCTCCTGAATTCGAGGTCGTCATGCAGCCCGGCACAGGCTACACCCACGTAGACGGCAACCTCGCCTTTGGCTATAAATCGTGTATAAGGTTTCAGTACAATTCCCGACTCACAGTGGCTCCGGGCGCACAATTGGTTTCCGGCTCCAATAGTCAAGGAATGCTTGCCTTTGACGATGGGGCGTATGTAAAAGTAGAAGAGAACGCCACGCTTGAGATTAACAACGGAATCGTATTCTTCGACTCGCCCTGGATTACAGGCGATCAGTGGGTGGATGTGGACGTGTTCGAAGGAGGGAAGATTGTCTTCTGCGAAAACGCCTATGTGTACTCGCAAGTGCCCGACAAACGGTTGAAGTGGCGAATCAATTTATGGGGAGGAAGCGTGGACCTCAGTGGCCTGTCGGCCGAAGACCGCGAGTACTTTGTAATCTTCGGTGATGAAAATGTATCGCGTCCTGATGATATCGTCCTACTGGGCAATCCTGTCGGCGAGGAGCTGGCGTTTAGCTTTGATGTGAGCGGAGCTACCGACTGGCAGGTAGATGTCTACGACAAGTCGGGGGCTCAGGTGCTTTCACGTATGCAGTTGCAAGATGATGCCGATCGTTTCGTCATCGATACATCTGCGCTAGCTGCCGGCTACTACATTCTGAAAATCCGTGGCGAGGCAGGTACCTACTCGGCGCGTTTTGTCAAATCTTAAATTGATGATACAACCACTCCCTTATTGGCGCCGGATCAAAAGCGAAGGGATGGTCCCAAATTCCGGTGGAGGCAGGCAGTTCGTGCCGGCCCAGTTGTGACTGGAGGCGGTGGGTGAATCCGTATTGTTCACTAAACCAGCGCGCAAGGTATTCTTGTTCGGGCTGTCCGGGCGTGGGTACCAATACAGCTCTGCGTCCCAACGCTGCAAGATCCATGAGAGTGGAATACCCGGAGCGGCACACAATGAGGGGGGCTTCCTGTATAGCTTGTTTCATTGCGGCATCCGCCAAATGCGGAACCAGTTCAACTTCACCGTGCTGTTCCGAGTTCAATTGCGGATTGCCTCGAACAATGAGGCTGGGTGCGGCCAAAGCTTCAAACTGCTGTACCACCCGATTCTCGAATTCCGTCCGCATCCGCTCAGGACCGCTGATGATCGCCAAAGGCCGACCTGTAGCATTTGGGATAGGCGTGCTATGCGAGAATCGACTCAACATGCCCAAATAGCTCACGCGCATGTCCCGGGAGTGTGAGAGTTTGCCCGCCAGGTTGTGGGCTGAGGCCACGTCGGGCACCCAAATTTCACGGAAAGGCGCCAGGTGTTTACGATTCATACGTTTCAGAAACGGGGCGGCAATGCGGGGTCCGGCTATGCTCAATTGATGGGAGATGATTACCGACGGTACTTTGGCGTGAAAAACGCCGTATCGGTTGTCGGAAATAAAACCATCAACCCGACCTTCGCTTACCCATTTGGCGCATGCCTGGCGCTCTTCTTCAATGGCGCGCAAAACAGCAGGAACTTGAAAAAACACGTCTCTACCCGCGTGCTTGCGGTACGAAATATTGTAACTGTTGAGGGGCAAAGTTTCGAGCAGCGGAAAGTATGGTTTGAGAAAAGTGTGCTGTGCCGCGGTCCCACCCAAAACAACCTCCGCCCCGGCCGTCAAAAGCTCACGCACAACCGGTATGACGCGCGTTGTATGACCCAACCCCCAGTCCAGCGGGGCAACAAGTATGCGCGGAGTTCCCATAGTGTAAAGTACGCAAGAAGGTTTGAGTC
Organism: Flavobacteriales bacterium; assembly: GCA_020437755.1. GTDB lineage: Bacteria > Bacteroidota > Bacteroidia > Flavobacteriales_D > Sanyastnellaceae > JADFAK01. The sequence continues at coordinate 2,371 of JAGQVX010000091.1, read as the reverse complement.
GCACAAGGAAATGGATAGGACTTGTGTGAGCCGTAGCACGCGCATGAAGCCAAAGGTTTGCTAATTTTGCGGTCGATGGGAAAAGACAAGTTAAAGAAGTGGGCCGAGAACAAAACGTTTGATCACGTATTCGAACCCCCGTTTGAACAGGCCTTCAAGCAGGAGTCGGAATTACCCGGAACCTGGCATGAGCGTGTGTTCGGCAATGACCATCCCATTACATTGGAATTGGGCTGCGGCAAAGGGGAATACACGGTTGGTCTGGCCCGAATGTTTCCTCAGCGCAATTTTATTGGCGTGGATGTGAAGGGCCACCGTTTTTGGCGAGGCGCACGCACGGCTCGCGAGGAAGAATTGAACAATGTCGCCTTCCTGCGCGCACGAATCGAGTTCATTACCAGTTTTTTTGGTGAAGGAGAAGTGGACGAAATCTGGCTCACTTTTTCCGACCCACAACCCAGAAACGAAAAGAAGCGGATTACCGGTCCGGCATTTATCGACCGCTATAAAAAGTTCCTCAAGTCGGGTGCTACCATACACATCAAAACCGACAACACCGGACTGTACGAGTGGACGCTTGAACAATTGCAGGAGCAGGGTTATGAAATTGAGGAGCATACGCCAAATGTGTATGGAGCCTATTTCGAATCGCTTTCCCCCGAATGGCAGCAAATCATGTCGATTCGCACTTATTACGAACAGAAGTTTGCCGAAGAAGGAGAGAAAATCAAATACATTCAGTTTCGGATATGACCCGGTATAGCGACTCGACATATCATTTTTTTGATCAGGTGTATGATGTGGTGCGCCTGATTCCCGAGGGCAGGGTAACGAGTTACGGCGCGGTGGCCCGGTATCTTGGATCCGGTCGATCGGCGCGAATGGTAGGCTGGGCCATGAATGCCTGCACCAGCAAGCCCGATGTACCTGCCCACCGGGTGGTAAACCGAAACGGTATGCTCACCGGGAAAATGCATTTTACCACTCCCTTCGCGATGCAAGAACGCTTGGAGGCCGAAGGAATTCAGGTACGTGAGGATGTGGTAGTAGAATTTAAACGTTTACTCTGGGATCCTTCCCGGGAATTGGAATTATAACATGGAATTGACAAAAGAACAAGTATTGGACGCCCTGTCCAACGTCATAGAGCCCGATTTGAAAAAGAGCATCACTGAGCTCAATTTAGTTCAACAGATTACCATTGAAGGCAATCGGGTTGCTTTTGAGGTCCAAACTGCCAATCCGGCTATGCACGGACGAAAGCGCATGGAGGAAGCCTGCGAGTTTGCCATTGAGCGGGTGCTGGGCAAAGACGTAGATGTGCAAGTGAAAGCTGTTCCACTGGAGAGTTCAGGTGAGAATGCCAATTTGCGCAAGGTGCTTCCGGGTGTAAAGAACATTGTAGCGGTGGCATCGGGAAAAGGAGGAGTAGGAAAATCGACAATTGCGGCCAATCTCGCTGTGGGATTGGCGCAGGCCGGACACCGCGTGGGGATGATCGATGCCGATTTGTACGGCCCTTCAGTTCCTACCATGTTTGACCTCGTACACGAAAAACCGGGCATTGTTGAGGTGAATGGCAAGCAGTACATTGAACCGGTGACCAATTATGGGGTAAAAACCCTGTCAATCGGCTTCTTTGCCGATACCAGTCAGCCTATTGTATGGCGTGGAGCTATGGCTACAAAGGCATTGAACCAATTGTTTAATGACGCCTGGTGGGGTGATTTGGACTACATGATCATCGATCTGCCTCCGGGAACGGGTGATATTCATTTGAGTATCGTTCAAGCACTTCCTTTGACTGGCGCTGTAGTTGTGAGTACGCCGCAGGAAGTGGCTTTGGCGGATGCCCGCAAAGGAATATCCATGTTCCAACTGCCCAATATTAACGTCCCCGTGCTGGGATTGGTAGAGAATATGGCCTGGTTCACCCCGGCCGAACTGCCTGAGAATAAATACTATATTTTCGGTAAAGAAGGCGCAAAAAACCTTGCTGCTGAGTTGGGAGTTCCTTGCCTGGCACAAATTCCACTCGTTCAAAGTATACGTGAATCGGGCGATGCCGGCAGGCCGGCAGTGCTGCAGGAGAATACACCCGTGGCACAGGCGTTTGCCGATTTTATACGTAGTTTTGAAACGCAATTGGAAGTGCGCAACAGCACGTTACCTCCCACTCAAACAGTTAAAATCACGCAGCAATAGCCATGTCGGTTTCGGAAGATATTACGAAGAGGGTCGCAGCTTCACTCGATGGGATCCGGTCATACCTGGAGGCCGACGGCGGGGACATTACCCTCGTGGAGGTCACGCCCGACATGACGGCTTGGGTTGAACTGCACGGGGCATGTACCAATTGTTCTATGAGCAG
>JAGQVX010000090.1 GCA_020437755.1 Flavobacteriales bacterium | reverse complement strand
GCCCCTTGTATCGGTAGGTGCGAATATCCAGCAATGTGGGACCTTCACCTTTTCGACCGCGTTCAGCAGCACGAGCTACTGCGTCGGCTACATCCTCAGGGTTCATTCCGTTCACACGTTCTGAAGGCATATCAAACGCGAGTGCCAACTTGGTCAAATCGGTCACATTTGAGGTACGCTCCAATGAAGTTCCCATTGCGTAGTTGTTGTTCTCTACAGCAAATATTACCGGCAACTTCCAGGTCATCGCCATATTGAAAGTTTCGTGCAAACCACCCTGACGAGCCGCTCCATCGCCAAAAAAGCAAATGGTCATATGATCCTCGTTGCGGTACTTGTCGGCAAAGGCTATCCCTGCACCCAGGGGAATCTGGCCTCCAACAATTCCATGCCCTCCAAACAGGTTGCGCTCTTTGTCAAACATGTGCATCGAGCCTCCCTTTCCCTTTGAAGTACCGGTGATTTTACCGTACATCTCAGCCATTACCTTCCCGGGATCAGTACCCAGAATCAATGGATGCGCATGGTCGCGATAAGCGGTGATCATGCGATCCGATGGCTTCAGCGCCTCTGTAGTTCCGGCAAGTACCGCTTCCTGCCCGATATACAAATGGCAAAATCCACCAAATTTTTGCTGAATGTACAGTTGTCCGCACTTCTCTTCAAACTTCCTCATCAGGAGCATATCCCGGTACCACTTGAGATACGTGGCTTTTGGATATCGTGGAGCGTACTTGGCTTTCGTCGTCGTACGCTTGCTTTTCGTTGTTGTCTTTGTGGTCATGATCCTATTCCATTACCCTTCGAAGGGCAAATATACAGCAGTCGCAAGGAACTACCATATCGATTTGTAATAGAATAGTATGGCATTCGCCAAATGAGTGTAATACGCATGGATACCACACACGCCAATTGACCATTTGCCCTTGTGGCAGGCCTCACTTACCCAACTGAGATTGATCAAAAAACAATGGCAACAGCGACTTGATGGAAGGTACAACATACGCACCGGAATTCCGTGTGGCCAGTATCAGCCGCACTGCTCGATCTTGATTCACTTCATACTCCAGCAGTGACTGGCGACAAGCACCACATGGCGACGAAGGAAAAAGCATGGGCGCGTTCTCACTTTCAATCACTATTGCAATGCTGTCAATATCCACATCGGGTTTTTGAGCTTTGGCCGCAAATACCGCTACACGTTCCGCACACAGTCCGGAAGGATAGGCCGCATTCTCCTGATTGGCACCGCAAACCACTTCCCCATCGGCCAGCAAAACCGCGGCACCAACATGGAAACGTGAGTATGGTGCATAGCTGCCCCGCAGCGCCTCGAAAGCCTTGCTCACCAATTCCTGATCAGCCGTTTGCAAGTCGTTTACCGACTCATACACCTCATATTGAAAGGCAATTTCCCTCGTGTTTTTCATTGATTCTATGCGGTGGATTATCAGGCTTACATTCAGCGACCATTCACCGAGCACCAAATATGCTTATTTTTGTGCTGCCTTGCCAAACTTGGAACACATAGTAAATGAATTCCAGCCAATTACTTTGGCTGAAATGGAGGGAACCGCACTTCAGGACCGGACCGATACCAAATTTATTCTGGATCGATTCACCTTACTGGAGTTGCTGGCAGAAGTGAGACCATCTTACCGCATGTTGGAAGTAGATGGTGTGCGTCTCAACAGGTATGAGACTTTGTATTATGACACCCCCCAATTTGAATTCTACCATCTGCACCAAAACGGAAAAAAGAACCGCTATAAAGTGCGCAATCGGAAGTATATCGATTCCGATTTGGCCTTTCTCGAAGTAAAGTTCAAGAACAATAAGGGGAGAACGATCAAAACCCGCGTTGTCGTGGATGACTTCGACATCGATATGGGTTCGGAAACCCGAACATTTATTGAAGAAGCTTCGGGCATTCGCCAAAAGCTAATTCCCGCGTTGTGGAATTCCTTCACCCGTCTTACTCTGGTGAGCCAGCACGATCAGGAACGACTAACCATCGATCTGGGTTTGGCATTTCGAACCGGTGAGCACACCCATCAGATGCAAAATTTGGTGATTCTGGAGGTAAAACAACCCAAAGCTTCGCGAAATTCCGTATTTATGAGGGCGCTTAAGGAAAAGCATATCCGTCCGGAACGGATTAGCAAATACTGCCTGGGAATGGCGCTTTTGAGGGAGGACGTTAAGAAGAACTCGTTCAAGGAAAAGATTTTGAAAATAGAAAAACTGGAAGATGGAGCTGCTGCATGATTTGGCCCGCTCAATGGGCGTTTTGTGGTCGTGGATTGACTTTTTGACCGACACGATAGATACGTTAAGCAAGACTTTTTCGGGAAGTGTCCAGGAAATAGGTGATTTCCTGAATGAGCAAGCCGATGACAAGAGTAAGTCGGGCAAAGCCGGCATACTGAAAATGCGTTGGATAAAGGAAAAGGACTTTCTGATCTTCATCACGCGTTTTGCTATCAACCTGTTTTTTACCGTGGTTTTGGTTCGATTTATTTATTACCCCATTGCCCGGCGTAAAGACTTCCTTTTCACCTATATCGCCATCAATATCAGCATCTTCGTGCTGTGTTATTTGCTGGAAATCGTCAAACTGGAACTGGGCTTCGCTCTGGGTCTATTTGCCATCTTCGGCATTATACGCTACCGAACCGACGCAATCCCCATCAAGGAAATGACCTACCTCTTCGTGGTCATAGCCCTTTCGGTACTCAACGCTCTTATCAATCAGGAAATAAGTGTTGCGCAAATGCTGTTTGCCAATGCCAGTATAGTAGGTGCCACGTATGCTTTGGAAAAGGTATGGTTGCTCCGACATGAGTCGCAGAAGATCATCATCTTCGAAAAGATCGAACTCATAAAACCCGATCGTCGGAGCGAATTAATCGAAGATTTGGAATCGCGCACGGGAATAAAAATCAACCGTGTTGAAATCGGAAAGGTGGACTTCCTGCGCGATACTGCTCAGGTATTTATTTACTTCTATGAAGATGAGCAACAAGCTGATTCACGCACCACTCCGGGTGGCATGAACGATGATGATGATTGAGTTCGGTCGGTGAGAAGTTGATATCAGAGGAGTTATTCGGCTTATTTCTTCATCAGAAGACATCCACTTTCCATTTTTGGCTGCACGCACGAGTTACAGGTCCCGCTTTTCGAACGAGAGCGAAACAACATCTGCTGATGAATATTTTCAGGAATTAGTAGCGTTGAACAAGGACCACAGCATAGGCGCTGATTCCTTCTTCCCTTCCCACATATCCGAGTTTCTCAGTTGTAGTGGCCTTAATAGATACCCGATTTTCATCAATGTCACACACCTGCGCAATGCAGGCGCGCATTGAATCAATATGCGGACTTAATTTGGGTCGTTGGGCGCAGATAGTGGTATCGATATTGCCGATTTTCCAGCCTTGTTCTCCTAGCAGACTTACAACATCCAGAAGAAGTTTTTTGCTGTCTGCTCCTTTATAAGCCGGATCTGTATCCGGAAAATGATAGCCGATATCCCGATTGTTAGTCGCTCCCAGCAGGGCATCACAAATCACGTGAAGCAGCACATCGGCATCAGAGTGACCTACTGCTCCCAATTCATGAGGAACCTGAATTCCACCCAGCCACAGGTCGTATCCCTGTTGCAGTTGGTGGACGTCAAATCCAAAGCCTACCCGTACATCCATGGGGATTATCCTTCGCTCTTGGCGAGTTTCGATTTGTTGATTTCCAGTCGCAATGTGAATCGCAGCGTATTCGCCAATGGATTCTGCTGTGTTGTTGAAATCAAGTAAGACAAATCGATAGCAAACGCGTTGTACTTCAGTCCGGCACCGAGTGTAATAAACTGACGGTGACCTTTAGTGTAATGCTCGTAGAAATATCCGGCACGGAACGCAAACTGCTGATCATACCAATACTCCAATCCACCTCCAAGATTGATCTCACGAAGCTCTTCACGCAATACGGAACCACTTTCCACGCTGTAAGCATCAACGGTTTCGGGATTGTCGTCATCAACATAAATCACGTTTCCGGGAGCATCGTAGAACGAGTGAATCATTCCGGTAGCCACACCCACATCAGGATCCATTCCCGATGCAATGAGTGTTTCATCATCACGGTGATACTCCGGAGGAGTTGGAACCAACAATTTATTTGCATCAGCAGTGAGTGTAATCCAGTTGAATTCATCCAACTTCCAGGTCAATGCCGATCCCAGACGAAGATTGGTTGGGATAAAATCACGTTCTGCCGTAGCGGTATAGCTCATTTTCGCTCCAATGTTCGATACGTTCACGCCGACATTCCAAATCGCGTCTTTGTCGAACAACTCAATATCGTCATTGGTATAGAAAATCGAAACATCCACCGCAACAGATCGTCCCGGCTTCGATTCAGCACCTTGAACCGTTGTACTTCCTGTCAGGTTTGAATTGACAAATCGAGCACCAATACCTCCCGAGAAGCGCTCTGAAAGCTGCTGAGAGAAGGCTACATCCAGACTGAACTCACTAGGCTTAAATGAGCGGATCTTCGTTCCAACTTCATCGGTAAATGTAATTTCACCCAGAGAGAAGTAGCGAATAGCGCCGCCAATTGCCTGCTTTTTACCAAGCTTGGTATAACCGCTGAGGTAAGCCAGGTTCATATCATTAACCAGTGCGCGCAGCCAGGGGCTGTACGACAACTGAACTTCAAAATCATTGTTTGCGAATGCCATCTTCGCCGGATTCCAGTGAACCGAAGAAGCGTCGGCTGAGAGTGCCACACCTGCATCACCAATACCACCCGAACGGCTGTCGGGAGCAATGAGAAGGAATGGAACGGCAGTAGTAATGGTGTTCAATTGTATGTCCTGACCGGGATCAGAACTCACCAACTGCCCGTGGGAATAGGAACAAATGAGAGTAATTCCTGCTGCAAGTAATGCGATCTTTTTCAACATCTTGTCCAATTAAGTATGCAAATATACGGATTAAGTCACTTTTGGTTGTGTCAGTTGAGGATTACCAATTTTTCAAATTGTTCGGCCTTCTGACCTTCAGGTGTTACAACCTGAACCCTATAAACGTAAACACCCCTTCCAATCTTATCTCCGAAGTCATCTTTTCCATCCCAAACGATTCCTTCACTTCGGTAGCCGGTTGTTTGCACCAGCTGATTGATGGTCTTAACAATTTTTCCGCTCACGGTAAACACCTGAATTTGTACCTCTAATACGTCGCAGGCCTGGTTATGTTCGAAGAAAAATTCCGTTCTCGTTGTAAAGGGATTCGGATAGTTCAACACATGCTCCAATGCAAGCTCAGCACTTGGTGCCACTACGAATTCAGTGTATGCCGTCGATGAATTGTTGTGGACATCCCACACCTTCAGGCTTAATTTGTGAGATCCTTCCGACAGCGAACTCATCTGGTATCGAATCTCACCACTCTTATAGGTATCGAGATCTGATTCGTAAAAATCGTTGAGTACAATCTGATCACTGGTATTCTCATCCAGAATTGCTGCAATATCATGCCCGATTCCGTTGCCCACCGTATTGATTCCGTTTTCGTCGTACACCTTCGCGAATAGTACAGGATTCTCATCCGTTACCCCACCGATTACAAACGTAGAATCATTCATGTATAAGTTCACTTCAGGGCCTTGTGTGTTCAGCTCAACATTATCGGCCGACCCGCCAATCTTGAAGTGATCAAAGTGGCCGTGTGCGTCATCATTTCCGGATACGGCATAGTAACTAATCCGCGCCTGATCAATATTGTAGTTGATATCACGTGGCACTACAAAGCGGAATTCGAATTCACCATTCGATACGCTTGCCTTTCCCCTATAAATCACCTTGTTAAACACGTCGAATGAATACTCATTTCCTCCGTCATTGTTTTGTACCGAAACATCCGACATCTTGTCGAAGACCGTCGGATAAACAAACCCATTGAAATCGGGCAATAACGTCCCATCGGAAGTACCTACATATCCTTTCACAACAACCTCTTCAAGCGACTTGACTGTATCCATTTCGGCTTGAATGGGAACACCGTTCAATTCAGACGTGTACACATCATACTTCGGATAACGCATTCGCATGGCAGGATCACCGAGCAGACTGAAATTTCGGCTGTTGGTGTTGCCGGCAACACCCGATGAATTCTTAGTAAGTCGCACAATGTCTCCCAGGGCCAGGTCAGTATACTCCTCATCACGAAGAGCTACGTGAAAAAATGCCTTACCTAAAGCCAGATTGGAATTCGAATAAACAATACGCGTCGTGGTAAGCATCGCAATTGCCCCTCCCTGGTCGCTCATCATGATCAACTCACCGGCCGACTTGAATCCGGGATCATCATACCTGCTTAATTCGCATGTGGCGGTCATAAAAACCGGCAATGTGCTCAAATTGGTCCAGGCCTCAATCACCGGAATGGTCAGGATTCGCTCATGAGCCCAACCCTTTTCACCTCCGTGACCTATATAGTTAACCAACAAGGCTCCATCCTGCACTTTTCGACGTATTGCTTCGGAACCTTCAGGATAACGCTCACCACCCGGAGTGGTCTCCTGGAGATAAGCGTCCATGTAAATTTTCTCTACATCGTAATCATTCGTATTGATATAGACCGAGTCTGCCAACGAATCACTGCTTTGCATGTGGATCAGCTCGTTTGGTCCGTCACTACCGTCCTGATCATCTGACACAAAAACCACTTTATTGCGCCAATCTCCATACGGATTGGGGGTTTCGTCGCCCAGACAATAAGCTTCTCCGGTGGCCGAGGTATTTCCAGAAAGATAAACGGCTACCTTATCAATGTAGGCATTGGCCTCTGCTGTGTTCTCGGCAGGTATCCGTCCCACGCCTATGTCGGCCATATCAAGTGAAGAAATAAATTCCGATTCCGAATCATCGAGCAACCCATAATAGGTATCTGAAATCACAGAACCGGTGGGAGAAAGAGACTCAGACGAGTAAAATGCAATGACATTGGATCCGGTGAAATTATTGACTCCTTTGTTGGCCGCGTAATTGGCGTCTCCGAATATGCAGAGGTACTTCGGCATCAGTTCTTCATCTCCTGCCGCTTTGTCGTAGAGCGATTTCATGAGCATTTTTATCGCCGTCACATCCGGATTACCGCTCGAAAATTCGTTAAACACCTGCATGGGCTCCACAACTTCCACTACCAATCCTTCTTCTCTGTGGAAATCTGCCAGTCGGTTGGCGGCATTCACCAAAAGGGGCGCTGCAACAATAATCATGTCTACATCTTCCAGCGCGTGCAAATTTTGATTCATCACCGGACCCACCGTGCGGGGCGTGAGGTAATTGCTGTTTCTAAAGGCTATGAATTCCTTTATGCCGGCTGATTCCATGGTAAAAGTCGCTTCCTCGCCGTTCAACGTGAAAGGTACTTTCCGAACATTCGTAAAGTCGGTTACGTCCCATATTTCGAATACGTTGGAGGCATTCGCCAAATGGTAGGTTGTCACTTCGCCCTGCGATGCCGGTGCACGGAAGTGCATCTGGCTACCCTCCATTCGAAGCTCACGATAAAAATTAAGTGCGATGTAGTCAAGCCAGGCATCATCCGAAGGATCTGCCGGATTGAATTGAAGGATGGTCTCTACATTATCACCATTGGGAATGAATGGAAATCCGGTAGATTTCAAAATACCCGCCGGACTCACAGCCGAAGTGCCCACTTTTCCAATTTCCATAAATCCAGTAGTGGATTCCACCACAATATCTACTGTCATCGGATCTACAATGGAGTGTGCAACCATTTGCACCTGTGCCCAGCCCGTGTCCGGTACACTATTATTGGCCGTGAAGTTGAATGTTTGCGTATTGGTTGTTCCGAAACTCTCTCCAAAAAACTCCCTTCCCGATTTCACCAAATTCACCACGTCGCGCTCATGAAACATCCGTTCCAAAAAAACATCGCAATCAAAGGTTGTGGAGTTGGATGACAACGTGGCCTCAGCTATTCTCTCGGCATCCGTGTCATCAATGCGCAAATAGTAGTAGGCTGAATCGCTGTAGTAATGCTTGTGATGAACAAACCGATCCCGATCATCTTCATCATCCGTCTCTACCCAATTCCAGCTATCCGGACCTTTTCCGTAGAATAAGATGTAGTCTGACGCACTAAATGAATCGGATGTACTGCTCACAAAGATGCTGTTCTTCTCCAGGTCGTCATATCGAAACTCCGAATTGTCGAAAGGCAAGAGCTCTCCGCCATTTCCGTAAATATTGATCTGCTGCGGATTGATGTTCGACACATCAACACCGAGGTTCTCCAGCACATTTTTATCAATTCGATACACCCCGTCGCGGTCGATTGCCAACTTGTACCACTCCCCTTCGCGAAGCACCGAATTATCGGCGGCGGTGCGGTACTGGCCATTGGTCAGTCCGGAAGAATTGGTAAGTGATATTTTTACGGATACCAATCGTTCGAGATTTCCCGTCACGGGGTTTTTTCGAAAAGGCAGAAGAATCACATTATCGTAAGCCGTGTTTCTCGATTTGCTCAATTGAGCGGTGTACTGAACGTCAGTAGTAATAAATTCCAGCTGATCACTCGTGAAATCGTGAGATGAGACAGGCTCAAACTGAAAATTCGACAATTGAACCTGAACCTGATTAAAAGTTCCCTTAAGTTCCTTTCTGAAATAATATGTAGGCAATTCTCGAAACTCTGTTCCGGGATACACATGATCTGGAAAAAGGGCAAGATCGGATGGATTCCTACTTACGAAAGCATCTTTCCAAACTATTTTCACATCCTCCTCGACACGGCTCTGGGCGGCTGTAATCAAGGTGTTCAATGCTAGGAGAATCAACAATAAAAGGCGTAAACGCATGGTTATTTGAGAGAATATGTTCGGTTTAAAGCAACAAAGTAAACGAAAAGGAAGTCTTGATATTGTGAATGCATGAAATCACTCAGGGATTTTTTTTCGTATTATTGCTAATTCAATCAGAATGGGAACAAGTCGTATGTTGCAGAAGAGATTCATTCTCCTAGCGGGGATCGCTGTACTACTCTCACTTGGAGGGGCTACTGAAGCGCGAGCTCAGGACCCTGAGTTTACACAGTTTTACGCCAATCCGCTGTATCTGAATCCGGCCTTTGCCGGAACAGCCAGATGTCCTAGGCTAGCCTTGAACTATCGTAATCAATGGCCGGCTTTGACAGGTACGTTCGTAACGACAAGTGCGAGTTACGATCAACACGTTGAGACTATCCAGGGTGGATTAGGTCTTATCGCCATGCATGACCGTGCGGGAAAAGGCACATTGAATACTACGACTTTGTCGGGTATTTATTCGTACCAACAGCCTATCAACCGGTACTTCTCGATCAAGGCGGGATTGCAGGCTACGTATTTCCAAAAAGCGTTGGACTGGAGCAAGCTCACCTTTGGTGACATGATCGATCCACGCAAAGGATTTATCTATGAAACACAGGACATTCCTCGTGGAGGCACGGTTCGAAATGTAGATTTTTCTGCGGGTATCCTCGGATTCAGCGAAAAACTGTATTTCGGTTTCGCCGTTCACCACTTGAATGAACCGAATGAGTCATTGGTAGTAGGTACAAGCCGTTTACCCATGAAATGGACCGGTCATGCCGGTGCCGTTATTCCGATTAATAAGCGTGACCGACACACCGAATCAAGCGTTTCTCCCAACATTTTATATCGTCGCCAGGGAGAGTTTCAGCAACTTAATGTTGGCTGTTACGTAAGAAGAGGACCACTTGTTGGTGGAATTTGGTATCGTGGATTGTTCCTTGTGAACGATTATAACGATGCGATGATCGTAACGATTGGCGTTCAAACCGACGTTATTCGATTCGGTTATAGCTACGACCTGACCATCTCGGAACTGACGCCGGCCACTGGAGGTTCGCACGAGGTTTCGATGACGGTTCAGTTTGATTGCCGACCAAAGCGAAGGAAGTTCAGGACAATAAACTGTCCGTCTTTCTAGTTGTTTTTGATACTTGTTTAAGGAAAATAAAAAGAGAAATCATGAAAATCGCAGGAAGAACACCCCAACTGCTACTCTTCTTTGGTGCTATTCTTCTTTTGTCGTCTTGTGGAAAGGAACGTTCCGGTGCAACGGGATGGGCTTACAATGACCCCAATAACGGGGGATTTGAAAAGGCGCCTTTCGTTGAACAGGAGACCGGTCCTGGTCTGGTGCTCATCGAAGGTGGTACCTTTACCATGGGACGTGTAGAAGATGATGTTAATTTCGCCTGGGACAACCAACCACGACGTGTAACCGTTTCCTCATTCTACATGGATGAAACAGAGGTAACCAACATGTTTTGGCTGGAATACCTGTATTGGCTGGATCGCATCTATGGTGATAGCTACCCTGAAATCGTTAACAAGGCACTTCCCGACACCCTGGTGTGGAGGAGTAAACTCGCATACAACGAACCATACGTAGAATATTACTTGCGCCATCCTGCATACCGCGATTATCCGGTGGTAGGAGTAAACTGGCTGCAAGCAAATGATTTCTGCGCCTGGAGAACCGACCGTGTAAACGAATTGATTCTTATTCGTGAAGGTCTCCTGCTCCACAGCCCAACAAGTCAGGTGGATGAAGATCACTTCACCACAGATTCTTACCTCGCCAATCAGTACGAAGGTGAGAAGGCTGCCGATGGTATTGAAGACCTCAACCCAACCGGAACCGGCTATCGTAACGTGAAAATGGAAGATGGTATCCTCCTCCCACGTTACCGACTTCCTACGGAAGCGGAATGGGAGTATGCAGCACTTGGCCTTATCGGAAACTCGTACCAGGAATTGGTAACGGAACGTAAGTACTACCCATGGAACGGACACTATGTTCGTAACGATAACAGTGGTGGTCGCTTTTATGGTCAGTTGAACGCCAACTTCGTGCGCGGACGTGGTGACTACATGGGAGTTGCCGGTGCATTGAATGACAACGGTGACATTACTACCCCTGTATATCAGTATGCTCCTAACGATTACGGTCTGTACAACATGGCGGGTAACGTATCTGAATGGGTACTCGATGTTTATCGTCCGCTATCTCCTGAAGATAAAAACGAATTCCGCCCATACCGAGGTAACGTTTTTCAAACCAAAGTGCTTAACAGCGAAGGTGGTGTTGAAGACAAATACGACTACGTTGTTTATGACGTAGACGGTGTAGCTTACTTCCTGAAAGAATACCAAGATCGTGCTAAGGGCCGAATGACTGATACTGACATGAACCTCATCGACAACTTGATGCAGTACGCTGAACAAGCGAAAGAGGATCTTAAGAATCGTCAACAAGATCAAGCCATGCAACGTATCCAGGATGGAATGGACCTCATTCTTTCTTCAGATGCTACCATTGCGCCGGATCTTCGTGACGGAATTGCCGATTACGTTGTTTCAACTCCAGGTGATCTTCGCTATCGTGAAGTTACTATTGAGGAAAACATCGATCGACGCAACTATCAGGTATCGCGAAACATCGATTACCAAGATGGTGACTTCCAGTCAAGCATCTACTACTACGACACCGGTAAAGAGAGCGATGAAAACCGTATGTATGAATGGGGATCAACAACCCTCATCAACAACCGGGCACGTGTTTACAAGGGCGGTTCCTGGAAGGACCGCGCCTACTGGACCATTCCAGGCACACGTCGTTTCCTCGATGAACGCCGTTCAACGGATGACATCGGTTTCCGATGTGCGATGGATCGCGTGGGAAGTCCGGTTGGATTTTCACAGGAATAAACTTATAAGTCTAGCATAAGAAAGTCCCGGCCCAGCGCCGGGATTTTTATTTTTACCGGTATGGATTTACTATCCCTCTTCCGGCAATCCGGCAGCATTTGCACGGATACACGCAATGTTCAACCCGGTGCTCTTTTCTTTGCGCTCAAAGGCGAACGGTTCAACGGGAACGAATTTGCCACTCAAGCTCTTGCCGACGGTTGCTCATATGCCATTATTGATGAAGCTGAATACGCGCGTGGCGAACAGTACATCGTGGTGAAAAATGTGTTGGAAGCTCTTCAACATTTGGCGAATGCCTACCGGAAATCACTCAAAATTCCTGTACTGGCTATTACGGGAAGCAATGGAAAAACAACTACCAAAGAATTGGTGCGTGAAGTATTGAAGCGCAAGTTCCAGGTTCATGCAACCCATGGCAATCTCAACAACCATATTGGTGTGCCACTAACTCTGCTTTCGCTGCCCGCCTCTACGGATTTTGCGATTATCGAAATGGGTGCCAACCATCAACGGGAAATTGCACACTTGTGCGAGATTGCTGAACCCGGCTTTGGTCTGATCACCAATATTGGCCGTGCACATTTAGAGGGATTTGGTGGTATAGAAGGCGTGCGGAAAGGGAAAGGAGAGCTGTTCGATTTTTTAAGGACAACCGGTGGAACGGCCTTCGTGAATACAGGGGCGCCACCGCTCGAGGAAATGTCGGCCGGCATGGATCGCATTCTGTATGGAAGTGATGGTCCGGGGTTTAAGCTTCGTGCCGTGGATGTGGATCCCACGCTCACTTTGGAACTCACTTATGGCAACCAACAAGTGGAATTTCAAACTCACCTCACCGGTACGTACAATCTGCACAATTTTGCCACAGCCATTGCGGTAGGACTTCATTTTGAAGTGCCCCTGCCTGATATCTGCGAGGCCATGGCGCTTTATGTTCCCGACAATCAACGCTCACAAGTTAAATCCACCGACTCCAATACGTTGATCCTCGACGCTTACAATGCCAATCCGTCCAGCATGGCCGTAGCACTGGAGAATCTGGCTTCCGTTGGAGGATCGAAAGCCATGTTCATCATCGGAGACATGTTCGAACTGGGTGACGAAGCACCGGTTGAACATCAACGCATTGCCGATCTCGCCGACGAACTCGGGTTGGAGGGTGTGTTGATTGGATCAGCATTTGGCGCATGCCACACTCGCTTTACAAAGCTCGAAAGCACTGAAAAAGCGAAGGAATACTTTGCCAAAAATAAACCAGCAGACCAGACCATTCTCATTAAAGGCTCACGGGGTATGCGACTCGAAGGACTGGTGGAACTTCTGTGAAGCTTTTTGATACTATCTTTGCCCAAATTTTTTTCTATGAAACTGATCGATGAATTGCGCTGGAGAGGACTTCTTCACGATATGATACCCGGAACGGAGGAGCTTTTTGAGAAGGAAATGGTGACCGGGTACGTAGGTTTTGACCCAACGGCGGATTCATTGCATATTGGAAATCTTGTACCCATAATGCTTCTGGTGCACCTTCAACGCGCCGGACATAAGCCCGTGGCACTCGTGGGAGGAGCGACTGGTATGGTGGGCGATCCTTCAGGTAAGGATGAAGAACGTAAACTGCTCGATACGGAAACACTTCAACACAACCTGGATTGTCAGCGTGAGCAACTGAAGAAGTTTCTGAATTTTGATTGCGGTGACCAATCGGCTGTGGTGGTGAACAACTACGATTGGTTTAAGGATATGACCTTCCTTGATTTCATCAGGGACGTGGGCAAGCACATAACAGTGAATTACATGTCGGCCAAGGACTCTGTCAAAAACCGAATGGAGACCGGAATGTCGTTTACGGAGTTCACCTACCAGCTGGTACAAGGCTATGACTTCTACCACTTATGGAATACCATGAATTGCAAACTGCAAATGGGAGGCTCAGATCAATGGGGGAATATTACCACTGGAACAGAGTTGATTCGCAGGAAAGGCCAAGGTGATGCTTATGCGCTAACAGCACCTTTGTTGATGCGGTCGGACGGTAAGAAATTTGGGAAATCGGAGAAGGGGAATGTTTGGCTGGATGCGGAAAAAACCTCTCCATATACATTTTACCAGTACTGGATCAATGTTCCCGACAACGATGCAGGCAAGATGTTGCGGATATTCACGCTCATGACCGAGCAAGAAATAAAAGACCTCGAAGCAAGCCATGAGGCAGATCCTCCGGCGAAGCTTATGCAGAAGGAACTAGCAAAACAGGTAACGACGCTCGTTCACTCGGCGGAAGACTGCGAAACGGCCATTGAAACATCGGCATTATTGTTTGGCAAGTTGTCTAAAGAGAAACTTGAAAAGCTGGATGAGCGTACCTTTTTGGACGTTTTTTCAGGTGTTGAAACAGCCGATTTGAACCGTTCGGAGATGCAGGAAGGCCTCAGTATCATGGACGCATTGAGCTCCAAAACCGGGTTTTTGAAATCAAACAGTGAGGCACGCCGGGCGTTGATGGAAAATGCGGTGAGTCTGAACACAGAAAAAGTTCAGAATGGCTACATGATTTCCGAATCTGACTTATTGTTTGGCAAATTCCTACTGCTTCAAAAAGGCAAGAAAAATCACTATTTGATTCGCCTGAATTGAGGCCGTTAGTAATCGTTAGGGAGCAAAAGTTGGTCATCGGCGCACAACTGTGCTGAAATGCATTTCTGGCATTTCTACGAGAATAGCCTTCAGTCTGAATTGCTGTAAAAAATAAAACGAGGCACTTTGTCCTCGCTTTATCTTGTTTAGGAAATCATGAAATTGATGGCTTTCCCCATGTCGTCGTCTACATGTGCGGTGGAAAACCTTTCATTGGACCTCTACCTGCTACGATGAGGTCCAACCATAAGACGCATAAACAGGGAGGTTGGTTGCTTAGTAAGGTGCACATTTTAACACTTGTTACGAAAGCGAAGCGCATTTGGCGAATGCCTGAAAATGCTAGAAGGCCAGGAGATTGCAGCCCCGAATCTCAGCATGGTCAAACCGACCCAGAATTTCAAAAGAACCATCGTCATGCAAACGGCCCAAATCGGACGTTTCGATGAAGGAGCAGGAGTGCAGATTGGCCAAATCAATGATATTCACCCCTCCCGTTTTGCCCGGCGGCACCCATGAACGAGGATCGCGAACATCGCGGATCATGACTTTCATCCAGGGAGGCGTAGTGAAGAGACCATCGGAAGGCGCATAGGCCTGAGAGAGCAGCTCGGTCATACCGTATTCACTATGAACAGCTTGCACGCCCAATCCCGCTTTGATTATGTAGTGCAACTCACTGCGCACCAACTCCTTACGCCGGCCCTTCATGCCACCCGTTTCCATAACCACATCAGGCCCGGACTTCCTGGGGAATTCCTCGGCGAAATCGAGAAGTGCATACGACACTCCAATCAGCATCGTTTTGGTGTGATGAGCAGCGTTAATATCGAGTTGGGCAGCCAATTCAGCCGTATTGTTCATGAAAAAACCATGCGGTTTTTCAGGAGATTCTTCCATGAGCACATTGACCATATGAATGAGGGAGGAGTGGGAATTCTCCAAATACGAGGGCAGCAACGCCAGGAAACTCCATTCCGACGGATTGCCATACACCCGGCGGAAACCAGTGAGGAGGGCCGATCGGTACAGATCAGCATCAGCCACATAGTGTGTAGAACGAGTAGAAGTGGTGGTTCCGCTGCTCAGAAACTTAAGCTCGGCTGTTGTGTTGGGCGCTAAAATGGAGTGGGACTTAAAAAAACCGATGGGCAGGAATGGAATATCTGCATGGTTTTTAATCTGCTCCGGAGCAACATTCAGCAGA
>JAGQVX010000008.1 GCA_020437755.1 Flavobacteriales bacterium | reverse complement strand
CCTCGGCGAGAGCTTCTTGCGGTGGAAGCTCCGTGGCGATATGGCCTGACTCACCGAATCCAACATCCTTGGCCTTCTTCAGCAGCATGCGGGCAAAAGGAGATAACTCCCCTTCGTCGCTCCACTCCACCTCAGTTTCGTCAGCGGGTTGGGGCATTTCTTCCTGGACTTCATTTTCAATGATGCGGCTTACGGCAGAAATCAAAATATCCTTCTCCAATTCGGGGTTTGCAGGTGTTTTGGATTCGGGCAGCTCTTCCTGCAAAGCCGCTACTTCCTCTTGAGTAGTTCCCTGAATGCTTGGCTCTTCAATGTCCTCCACCTCCAATTGCTCATCGGGCAATGGCTGTGGCTGTGGCTCCGGCAATTCCGGCTCCACGAGTTCTGCCTCGGGGATGGGCTCAGGTTCGGGCGTGGGGAGGGGTTCTGGTGTGGGGAGAGGTTCGGGTGGCGTGGCTTCCCATTTGGCGGATGCCTGAACCTTTTCTTCCTGAACGACTTCATGCTCAACTTCAGTTTCATGCTCCAACCGCTGAGCTTCAACTTCTTCCCGGGTAGCAGGACTGACACCTGAAACCAATTCAAATAATACCGACCGGTCATTGATGTACACCGCTGCTTTTTGGACTTGTTCGGCGGCTTCAGGATGTGTGGTATTCACCAAATGGCCGGCCTTGAACAATTGCGCAGAACTGAACCAGGGCATCCTGGCCAGCACCTCATCCAATTGCCCAACCTGCTCCGTAGAAAGCGAAGTTCCCTCCTCAGTGCAGGCGTTCCAAAGCGTTTTGTTCATTACCAATTTCCCAGACTTTCGTTGTACACGGATTGCACTAATTTCTCAATTATTTCTTCCCACAACTGCGCTTCGACCGAGAAAAGATCCTGAGAACTCTCAAAATCGGCGTATTCCGTGAATGACCGGTCAAAACTTTTGTCCTTATCTATGGTATTCACGTAGGACACCTTAATGGTTACCGACAGTCGGCTGTAAGAGGCTGTCTCATTGCTTTGCACTGCCGCGGCCGATACCTGATAGCCCGTAATGGCGCCCGAATACTGAAGATCGCCTTCCTCATTCACCAGACTTAACGGAGATTGCTGGAGCAGTTGATCCCGGAGTTGCTCGGTAAGTTGATTGGAAAAATCTTGCGATGCCAAAGGGGTTTGCATACGGAAGAAATCTACAGAAAAAGACTCCGCGCCCGATGTATCAATGCCGCTGAGCGAGTAAATGCCACACGATGCCATTGAAATGATCAACAGCGCCATGAACCCCAAATTCAATATGCGTGATTTGCGACCCATGTTCAGGACAAATTGTATTCTTTGATTTTACGATAGAGCGTTCGCTCTGAAATACCCAATTCACGGGCAGCGTATTTTCTTTTGTTCTTGTGCTTCAACAAGGCCCGTCGGATCAATTCCTTTTCCGTATCCTGAAGCGAAAGTGACTCTTCGACATGAATCTCCTTATTGTCCACATCATCGTGATTGGATGGCGGAAGGGATATAGGAGTTGTACCTCCGGTCCACACATGTTCGGAATCATCCTCGTGGAATACCTTTTTAATGAGGGCCGCGTTATCGTCGTTCACCTCCAGGTGTCCACCCGATTGAATCAACTGCAGCACAAGCTTCTTCACATCCTGCAGATCGTTCTTCATATCGAACAATACCTTATACAGCAGTTCGCGTTCCGAGAAGTCCTGGCTTTCGCTTTTCTCCCCAACCACCATAGGCACGCGGCTCATTTCTTCCCGGGGAAGAAACTCCATGAGTGTTTCGCCATCCACTTCACGGTCTTGCAGAATAATGGACATTTGCTCGGTGATATTCTTGAGCTGACGAATATTCCCCGGCCATGAGTAGCGTGTGAGCAATTCCACTGCATCAGGAGTAAGTTCAAGGACCGGAATGCGGTACTTTTCACCTACGTCAGTGGTGAACTTTCGAAACAGAAGATGCACATCCTCCGGTCGCTCACGAAGTGCCGGAACGTGAATAGGCACCTGATTGAGACGATAAAACAAGTCTTCGCGGAAACGACCTTTGCGTATGGCTTCAGCCATATTCACGTTGGATGCCGCTACCACGCGTACATCCGTCTTAATAACCTTTGAAGACCCCACTCTTATAAATTCCCCGGTTTCCAGGACGCGGAGCAGCCGCACTTGAGTTTGAAGTGGAAGTTCAGCTACTTCGTCCAGGAAAATCGTACCACCATCGGCTACTTCAAAGTAACCCAAGCGCGTACCCTGAGCTCCGGTAAATGCTCCTTTCTCATGGCCAAACAACTCCGAATCAATCGTACCTTCCGGGATCGCCCCACAGTTTACGGCGATGTATTCACCATGTTTGCGCGAACTGAGTTGGTGGATGATTTTTGGCATCACTTCCTTACCCGTTCCACTTTCCCCCGAGATCAACACCGAAATATCGGTTGGTGCCACTTGAGCAGCAATGTTGATAGCCCGGTTGAGATGGGGCGAGTTTCCTATAATTCCAAATCGTTGTTTTATGGCTTGTAATTCCATTCTTTAGTCTCGATGTTATTGGGAAACAACTGTTCCAATAAGTGTCGTAGCCGTGCACTCTGAAGTGTGCACCACTGCATAATCGCCTGGTTTTAAGTTGCCCTTAGGAAAAACCACCACAACGTTCTGGCTGTTTCGTCCGTACAGCATTTCAGCAGATTTCTTCGAGGTTCCCTCTACCAAAACGCGGTAATCATGACCTACCATACGTTCGGTTCTTCTTCGCGAGCATTCCATTTGGAGGTCAATGATCTCCTGAAGGCGTCGACCTTTGACTTCTTCGGGAACATCATCTTCAAACTTCCTTTCGGCCAGAGTTCGGGGACGCTCCGAATACTTAAACATGTAAGCCATGTCGTATTGCACCTCTTCCATTATCGATAAGGTATCGGCATGTTGGGCTTCGGTTTCCCCACAGAAGCCCGCGATTATATCGGTTGAAATGGCACAATCCGGCATGATGCGTCGGATAGCGGCTATGCGTTCAAGGTACCATTCACGGGTATACCCTCGATTCATATTTTTCAGCACCTCATTGTTCCCCGATTGAATGGGAAGGTGGATGTACTTGCAAATATTCTCGTGTCGAGACATAGCATGCAGCACATCGTCGGTCATATCTTTAGGATGGGAAGTGGAGAATCGCACACGCAATTCGGGTGAAACGGCGGCAACCTTTTCCATCAGTTGGGCGAAGTTCACGGTTGGTCGCGATTCATCCTTGATTTCTCCTTTTGAAGTCATGTTCCATTTATAGGAATCCACATTCTGACCGAGCAAGGTTACTTCTCGGTAGCCTTGATTAAAGAGTTCCTGCGCTTCCAGCACAATTGACTCCGGGTCACGACTGCGTTCACGGCCCCGTGTGAAAGGAACTACGCAAAACGAACACATGTTATCACATCCGCGCATGATGGAGATAAATGCGGTAACACCATTGTCATCCAGGCGAACAGGCGCAATATCCGCATAAGTTTCCTCACGCGACAACAACACATTAACGGCTTTTTGTCCGCCATGTACCTGTTCTATCAGGTTGGGTAAATCGCGATAGGCATCAGGACCAACCACGAGGTCAACAAGTTTTTCCTCTTCGAGCAATTGTTCTCTGAGGCGTTCAGCCATGCAGCCCAGTATCCCAACAACGAGGTGTGGTCGCTTCTTTTTAAGCGATCGAAAATAGTTGAGTCGGTTGCGAACCCGCTGTTCGGCATTGTCGCGAATGGCGCACGTATTCATAAGCACCACATCCGCATCTTCAGCTTCCCTTGTGGTGTTAAAGCCCACATCGGAGAGAATTGAAACTACGATTTCACTATCTGAAAAATTCATCTGACAGCCATAGCTTTCAAGCAGGAGCTTCTTGCCATTTGGCCGAATGGCCTCTCTCATCACAGCCTCTCCCTGTCGGGCCTCGTCAATTGTTTTGTTTCCTTCATGTAGCATACGCCAAATGGATTTTTGGGAATGCAAAGGTACTCATTTTTCAAGGAGACTGACAATTTGACACACTCCAATTAATGAGGTTTAGTGCACTGTTTAACAGACTTTTGGAAGGCGCTTCTTTTTGTGCCCGTTGTTCCTAGATTTGCAGTTGATTTGTTATATAGGTATAGTTTACCCTTAATTTGCACACCGAAAGGAAACCATTTACGCCAGAAAAAGAGCTATGTCGAAAAATTTAGTCATCGTAGAGTCACCTGCGAAAGCCAAGACCATTGAAGGTTATCTCGGAAAAGACTTTACCGTGAAGTCGTCTTACGGTCACGTTCGTGACCTTCCTTCCAACAAGTTGGCCATTGATATTGAGAAGGGTTTCGAACCCCAGTATGAAGTGAGTTCCGACAAGAAGCAGGTCATCAGTGAATTGAAGAAATTAGCAAAGGATGCGGAAGTCGTATGGCTCGCAACGGATGAGGACCGCGAGGGGGAGGCCATTTCATGGCATTTGATGGAAGCATTGAAACTGAAGCAAGAACAAACCAAGCGGATTGTTTTTCACGAGATCACGAAGCCCGCGATACTAAAAGCCATTGAAAACCCACGCACTGTTGACATCAATCTGGTGAATGCCCAACAGGCTCGTCGCGTACTTGACCGATTGGTAGGTTTTGAACTAAGTCCGGTATTGTGGAAGAAGGTAAAACCTTCGTTGTCGGCGGGACGAGTTCAAAGTGTAGCTGTCAGGATCATTGTTGAACGTGAACGCGAAATCATCAACTTCAAGACAGAGTCTTCCTATCGTGTAGTGGCCCTTTTTCAATCGGCCAAGCACACATTTAAGGCAGAACTGCCCACGCGGTTTACCAATTTGGCGGATGCCAGAACCTTTCTCAACTCCTGTGTTAACGCCTCATTTGAAGTGGCCGACCTGGAGAAGACCCCAGGAACCAAGAAACCTGCCGCTCCTTTTACCACTTCGACCTTGCAACAGGAAGCCAGCCGAAAGTTGGGATTCTCCGTTTCGCGCACCATGGTCGTAGCTCAAAAGTTGTATGAAAGTGGAAAGATCACTTACATGCGTACCGATTCGGTAAACCTATCGGACCTTGCTTTGAATCAGGCGCGCGATGTGGTGAGCTCAACATACGGCGAATCTTACTCGCAAACCCGCAAATTCACCAGCAAATCAAAGGGAGCACAAGAGGCGCACGAGGCTATTCGTCCCACTGATTTGGCAGTGAACAACGCCAGCAGCGACCGATCGGAACAGCGCTTGTATGAGCTCATTTGGAAACGAACCATCGCCAGTCAGATGGCCGATGCGAAGTTGGAAAAAACGACTGTTAAGATTGACATCAGCGGCAACAGCGAGCAATTTGTAGCCAGAGGTGAGGTAATCACCTTTGACGGATTTCTCAAGGTGTACATGGAAGGCACAGACGATGAGAACAACGAAGACCGTGGTATGCTGCCAACGCTTACCGTAGGACAAAGTCTTGTAGCTAATGAAATCAGTGCAACCGAACGATTTACGCACCACCCTCCACGCTATACAGAGGCCAGTCTGGTAAAGAAACTCGAAGAATTGGGCATTGGTCGACCATCGACATACGCCCCTACTATTTCGACGATTCAGAAGCGTAACTACATAGAGAAGACGTCGAAAGAAGGCACAGAACGCAAATACAACAAGTTGGTATTGGGTGCCGGCGGACTGCATGAAAGCGTGGAAACTGAAATCACGGGAGCCGAGAAGAACAAACTATTCCCGACTGACATTGGCCTGGTGGTGAATGATTTTTTGGTGGACAACTTCAACAGCATTTTGGACTACAACTTCACCGCAAACGTGGAGGAGCAGTTTGACGTTATTGCTGAAGGCCAGTTGAACTGGGGCGATATGATTAAGAAGTTCTACAGTTCGTTTCACGACACTGTGGAAACTACCCTCAAGACTTCCGAGCGTGCCACGGGAGAGCGTTTGTTGGGAGTAGATCCGGCCAGTGGTAAAAACATGTTTGCCCGTATCGGTCGGTTTGGACCGATGGTTCAAATTGGTGAGGCCGATGATGAGGACAAGAAATTTGCAAGCCTTCGCTCAGAGCAAAGCATCGAGACCATTACTTTGGAAGAAGCACTTGATCTTTTTAAGCTCCCACGCAAATTGGGACAATCTTCCGATGGAGAAGAAATATCGGTTGCTATCGGAAGGTTTGGCCCTTATGTACGAAAAGGAAAAACTTTTGCATCGCTGCAAGATGGAGACGATCCGATGACCGTGACCCTTGAGCGCGCTATTCAACTGATTGATGAGCGACAGCAAGCTGCGAGCAAAAACATCATCAAGACCTTCGATGAAGACGACACGTTGCAGGTACTGAATGGCCGGTATGGACCCTACGTGAAGCGAGGCAAGAGCAATTACAAGATCCCGAAGGATCAGGAACCCGCGGATCTGACCTATGAACAGGTAATGGAACTGATTGAAAAAGCCGATGCGGCTCCCAAGCGAAGAGGAAAGCGCAAATAATGGACATTTCAGTATTCTTCACTCCTTCAAGCGTAACGATTGAGGAGGCTACAGCCGGACGAAATCGCCTGCAGCATAAGATTGTTCGATTTGAAGCCGATCAATTCCCCGATGTCTCTGAGGGCAACCTGGTGATTTTCGGTGTCGAGGAAGAGCGTAAGTCGGTATTTGAAGCCGGATGCGCCCAGGCTCCTGATGCTGTGCGCAGGCAACTATACGAATTGTACGACTTTGATGACGCTGTTTCCATTGTTGACCTCGGAAATATTCGTGCGGGAGAAGGATATGCCGACACCCTTTTCGCGGTAGAACAAACCGTTGAACATCTGATCAAGAAGGGAGCTATACCTATATTAATAGGAGGCACTCAGGATTTGACGGTTGCTTGCTATCGTGGATATGGTCATTTGGAACAAACCGTAAATCTGGTCACCGTTGATTCGCTGCTTGATTTTGGGGAGCCCGGGGAGGAATTGTCTGACCGGAATTACCTCAACCACATTGTACTTCACAACCCCAATTACCTATTTAATTATAGCAACATTGGTCAGCAGCGCTATCTGGTGGATCCCGAGTTGATGCGACTCATGGAGAAGATGTACTTCGACACGGTTCGGCTCGGGGTGGCCAACGAGAACCTTTGGGAAACCGAACCGGTTTTACGCCAAGCCGACCTGGTGAGTGTGGATTTAAGCTGCGTGCGCTGGTCCGACTTGTCGGCCACCACACATGGAGGGCCCAATGGCCTTTACGCAGAACAGATTTGTCAGATGGCTCGCTACGCCGGTTTGAACGACAAACTCACGAGTATTGGATTCTACAATTACAATCCGTTACTGGACAAAGACGGCAAAGGAGCTGAGTTGGTAGCTCAGGTAATTTGGTGTTTCATAGATGGGTATAAGGATCGAAAAGGAGATCAGCCATTGGGGAATCGTGAAGACTTTGTTAAGTATACGGTACATAGCGAGGCTCATGGCCACCAGTTGGTATTTTTCAAAAGCGAGAAAAGTGATCGGTGGTGGATGGATGTTCCCTATCCGGCCGGAAAGAAGAATAAGTATGAACGGCATCATTTGGTCCCTTGCACATATGGCGATTATCAATGCGCTACCAACGATGATATTCCGGACCGGTGGTGGAAGACCTACCAGAAGCTGACATGAGTTGAGTAACTTTTCCTACAGTACGTCCAAAGCGGATCGATTAGGTTTGGAACGTGGCAGGAGTTTTTAAAAATTTCCTGTTCAGAACTCAATCAGATCGATTTAAGAATTTTTGTGGAATGAAATTTTTGTTATTTTAGCCACTTCTCGAAATAAACCGAGGGAACCAAACACCTGATAATTACAAGGAAAGAAGGATGAAACAAGGTCTGATCTTAGCAGTATTACTAGTCGTGTTCGTATCTGCACGAGCACAACAGGACCCACAATTCACGCAGTGGATGTTCGATCAAGTGTCGTTCAATCCAGGAGCTGCCGGCATCAATGGAATGCATTGTGTGAGCATGTTTTACCGTGACCAGTGGGATGGTTTTGACCGCGATCCGAAAACCGGATTGTTCAACTATCAGGGCCGCGTAGGGTCTATGCCTATTGGCGTAGGGCTTTCGTTGTTCCGTGAATCATTGGGACAAGAGCGCAACACTATGTTCAAGGTTTCAGGAAACTATCAGTTGCCGATAGGTTCAAATGTATTGAGTGCAGGATTGTCACTTGGTGGATATCAAAAACTATTGGGAAACCAATGGATTGCTATCGATCCGGTATCTCAAGATAATGCGATTAATGATGATGAACGCAGTGCAACTAGTTTTGATCTTGGATTGGGGGTTATGTTTGCGAATCCGGGCAAGTACTATGCCGGATTGTCTGCGACACACCTTACCGGACAGGACTTGAAGGACCTCAACATTAAAATGACCCAGCACATCTACATCATGGGAGGGTATAATTTCGACCTCACTTCATCTTTGAAGTTGCGTTCGAATTTGCTCGCCAAGTCTGACCTGAACGTCATGACATTCGATCTGAACGCAAACGTTCTTTGGAATGATATGGTATGGGCAGGGGTATCTTACCGTCTGCAAGATGCTATTGCACCTATGGCAGGATTTCAGATGTCATGGGTAGGAGGAAGTGGATATTCAAAGATCCCACAGAAGGTTATGTTGGGATATTCGTATGACGCCACAACATCAGAGATCAGAACGTACAGTGCTGGTTCTCATGAGATATTTGTAACTTACTGCTTTAATATAATCTCGAATCCGCCTCAAAATCGCCACGCGAATCCGAGATTCCTATAATAAAGTGAAACAAAAGGGGTTATATACACGTAGTTTAGCTATTGGAAACCTGCATCTCCAATTTGGGATTTTTAGTGCTAACGCTACTAAAGAAAGGAAATCATGAAAAAGTCGTTTTACCTGCTCCTGCTGCTTCTGCTCTCCTTGTCAGGGTGCATGCCTGGCCCTAGTGGTCATCTTGTAGGCGTTCATCCAAGGGAGGATTGGTTGCAAGTAAACCCATACGGGATGAATTACATCCACTTTGGGTCTTACACCATGGGACCGAGCGATCAGGATGTGCCGTGGGCGCATAATGCTCGTTCCAAGACCGTGACCATTCCGGCATTCTACATCGATATTCACGAGATATCGAACAACGAGTACCGTCAATTCGTGTACTACGTTCGCGACTCTCTTTATCTGGATGCATTGGCCAACAATGACGATGACCGCTACTTCTACTCAGAGGATGAGTTGGGTCGTGAATTGGACCGATTTATCGATAAGGGTTATGTCCTGAACTGGGAAGAACAAATTGATTGGGAAGAAGAGGATGTGTTTGACTTGTTGTATGACGAGTTCTTCCTCCAAGGTTCTGACCGTTTCTACAATCGTCGTCAATTGGACAGCCGCAAGCTTCAATACACCTATTGGTGGATTGATTTCAAGAGCGCTGCCAATAAAGCGAACAAGGATGAAGAATACGGTGAAATCAACTCGTTGAATCAGTTGCATTCAGTGCGTGGTCACAGTGACCGCTCACAATTCATCATTCAGGAAACCATTAATGTATATCCCGACACTTTGTGCTGGGTGCATGACTTCACTTATGGATTCAACGAGCCCCTGACAGAGACGTATTTCTGGCACCCGGCTTACGATGATTATCCTGTAGTGGGTATTACCTGGGGTCAGGCAAAGGCTTTCAATGCCTGGAGGACTCAAATCCTGAACGAATGGCATATGCACAATGGGGAGACTATGGTACAGCGCTTCCGCATGCCATCTGAGGCAGAATGGGAATTTGCTGCTCGCGGTGGTCTGGAATTGGCGCCATTCCCATGGGGTGGTCCTTATTTGAGAAATATACAAGGTTGTCCGCTGGCTAACTTCAAGCCGATGCGTGGTGACTATGTGGAAGACAACGGATGTTATACCGTTCCTACGGATTCGTATTCTCCGAACGATTATGGACTGTTTTGCATGGCTGGAAACGTGTCGGAATGGACCAATACCGCGTTTGACGAATCGATCTACGAGTTTTCACACGACATGAGTCCGGAGTATGAGTACCATGCAAAAATGGATGATCCGCCATCATTGAAGCGCAAAGTGATTCGTGGTGGTTCTTGGAAGGACATTGGTTTTTACTGTCAGACCGGTACACGATCATTCGAGTATCAGGATACGGCGAAGTCGTACATTGGATTCCGTTGTGTAATGTCTTACTTAGGAAGAGGAAAAAGCGTTGCTCCTGAAGATTTCAACGCTCCTTGATAAATATCTCAATCAAATTATTTAGTGGGAAATGATGTTCCCGCAATCTCATCAAAACCCAAAAGCAAGTTAAAAGAATATGAAACCAGGAAGTAAAAAATGGAAGCAGTTCATGGCCAAGTTGTATGGATGGGGAGCTGCAGTTGTAATTGTTGGTGCACTTTTTAAGATTGAGCACTGGCCAGGCGCTTCAGCCGTCTTGATCGTTGGTCTGTCTGTAGAGGCCTTTATCTTCTTTATGTCAGCATTTGAGCCACCACACGAAGAAGTGGATTGGTCATTAGTATATCCTGAATTGGCAACCGGAGAAAGTCGTGAGGAATCACGTGCCGTTGGCGGTTCACTTACTCAGCAATTGGATGGTATGTTGGCAGAAGCCAAAATCGAACCAGACCTTATTGCAAGTCTGGGTGATGGCATGCGTTCGTTGAGCGATCAGGCACGTAGCTTGAACGATATCACTGACGCATCAGCCGCAACTCAGGAGTACAGTTCTTCATTGCGTGGTGCGTCTGTAAAGGTTTCTGAATTGGCCGATACTTACCGTGCTGCATCTGAGTCGTTGACCGGACTTACCGAGCAAGCAGAGGCAGGAGCGAGCACAGGAACCCACCTGAAGAAAATGAGCGACAATCTTTCATCATTGAACGACATGTACGAACTCCAGCTTCAAGAGCTTGAGCGCACACGTACTATGTACTCTGGTATGGGCGAGTTGATTTCAAATCTCCACGATTCTGTTGAAGATACACGCAAATACAAAGAAAGCATTGCCGAGTTGGCTCAGAATCTGCAGTCGCTTAACACTGTATACAGCAACATGTTGAATGCCATGGGTGCGGGCGCAAGACAAGGCGCATAATTACCCTTATTGATTAATCGTAAATAAGTACAATTAAACCATGGCTGGAGAAAAACTGTCCCCCAGACAACAGATGATTGGTATGATGTACCTGGTACTGACTGCCATGCTCGCCATGAACATTTCCAAAGAGGTTCTCAATGGATTTGTGAAGGTGAATGACAAACTGGGACAATCAAACAAGACAATTTCAGGTCAGGCCAATGCATTGGCGACCACTTTTGAAAGTAAATATGCCACCAACAAAGAAAAGGTTGGTCCATTTTACAATAAGGCTAAAGAAGTAAGTGAGAAGGCTGACGAAATGATTCAGTACGTCAAGGAGATGCAAGCCTTTGGTATGGCAGCATCAACCGGCAAGATTGAAACCTGGAAAGAAGAACTCATTGCGAAAAGTGATGATCTCGGAGTAGATACCGTATTGAGCATTGAGTATATCGACAAGAAAGATGAGTATCAAGCGTTGACGCAGCACATCTTTGGACACGATCCAAACAATCCAAAGCCTGCGGATGAAAACGATCCGTACACCGCTGCTGACTTAAAAATGAAGCTTGAGTCGTTTCGAGATTTTATGAAGGCAATTAAGGTAACCACATTTAACGGATTACCTTGGGAGCCAAGTAAAGGTTTTGTGAACGGTATTGACAAAGCGTTTCAGTATGAAGATGGAGAAGAGAATGGAGTTCCTACCAAGTGGGAAGCCATGCAATTCTACGATGTTCCATTGGCAGCTGTAATCGCCTATCTGTCATCAATCCAATTGGATATTGAAAACGCAAAAGCCAACGCTCTTACCGAGTTGTTGGGTGGTGTTGAAGGAAAAGACTACAAGTTCACCAACTTGGTGCCTTTGGTCATTCCACAGTCAAACTACGTATTGCGTGGTGATACATTCCGAGCGGATGTACTCCTTGCAGCTTACGATGCCTCTAACCCACCACAGATCTTCATTGATCAAAACGAGTGGAATGGTACCGACTCAACCATGATGCAACTTGCGGAAGGCGCTGAACCAATTGGTATTGGCATGGACGGATTGGGTAAGTTGCGTATACCTACTAACTCATTGTCCATCTCTGACCACCAATACAAAGGTCTGATCAAGTATCGCGGTCCTTCCGGGGAAATCGAAGATTGGCCATTCTTTGTGAATACCTTTAAAGTAGCAGAAGCGAGTATTGTTGTTGAACCAACAGCGATGAACGTTTTCTACCGTGGAATTGACAACCCTGTAACTATTGCTGTACCAGGTGTTGCTTCAGATGCGGTTACTGCCAGCTGTCCGGGTCATTCATTGCGTCCGGGAGCAAAAAAGGGTGAATGGGTAATCAAGCCGGGAAGCGGTCAGACTGCGAACATTACGGTTTCTGCGAAGATGCCTGATGGAAGCAATAAGTCATTCCCTTCAAAGGAATTCCGAGTTAAGCCTATTCCAGATCCGGAGCCACGTTTTGGAGGTAAGACCCCTACTGACGTAGCTATTAAGCGTGATGACTTTGTGATTACGCCTGGTATCCGTGCAGACATGAAGAACTTCGAATTTGACGTGTCAGTTACCATCAAGTCTTTCACCATGGTATTCATCCGAGGTGGACAGTACATTGAACGTAAGTCCAGCTCTAACAAGGTTACTTCAGATATGAAGGCCATGATGGATCAGGTGAAACGTGGTGAGAAGGTTTATATCGAAGATATTATGGTCACATTGCCAGACGGAACAACGCGTAAGTTGGCCAACATGGCATTGAAGATCACTTAATCTATAGAAATCATGAAAAAGTTTTTCCTATCGTCGATCGTTACTGCCGCTCTACTTGTAATAGCTGCGGGCGATGCTTCTGCCCAGGTACAGACTGTACTTGACGGAGCATACGTAAAGGAGCATAACGCTACTAAGCGCGTTGTTCCTTATCCTCATCTTCGCGAAGCAGATGTAATGTGGGCTCATCGGGTATGGCGCATCATCGACTTGCGGGAAAAAATCAATCATCAGCTCTATTTCCCTATTGAGGAGATCGAGGATCGCAAAAGTCTCTTTGACGTCATCAAGCATGCCTTGTTGATTGAAGGATCGCTTACTGCGTATAGCCTCGGGCCTACGGAAACGGATGATGAGTTCAAGTTTCCTATGCCTCCCAACATGCTGGATTCGCTATTGAACCCAACAGTAACTCGATATGTTGAAGATTTGGACACTGGTGAGAAAATGCCTGTGACCAATACTGAGCCTATCAAGTCCATTGATATCACTCAGTATAAAATCAAGGAGGATTGGGTATTTGATAAGCAACGATCAGAGCGCTATGTTCGAATCATTGGTATTGCTCCAATGATGCAGATGTTTGCTGAAGATGGTACTTCTTTGGGTTACAAAACGTTATTCTGGCTTTACTTCCCGGAATGCCGTTATGTGTTTGCCAACTGGGATGTATTCAACCTTCAGAATGATGCACAGCGCAGGACCTTTGAAGATGTATTTCAACAACGTATGTTTGCGAGTTACATCGTTAAAGAATCCAATGTGTATGATCGTACCATTTCGGATTATGCCGATGGTATTGAAGAGCTTCTTGAATCGGAACGAATCAAGAATGAACTCTTTGAGATTGAACATGATTTGTGGCACTACTAAGAGTTAAAACACGATAACAAGCGCCCGTACTCGTACGGGCGTTTTTTTTGAGCATGGTATCTGTATCCAACCTATCCGTAGTATTCGGCGAGCGAACCCTGTTTGATGCCGTTTCATTCTTCGTAAACGAAAAAGACCGCGTTGGTCTAGTAGGTAAAAATGGCGCCGGCAAGAGTACCTTGCTGAAGATTATAGCGGGCCAGCAACGGTCCGATGAAGGTGCTATTTCAATGCCCAAAGAGGCAACGGTAGGCTATCTTCCACAGGAACTGGCACTGAATCCCAAACGATCCGTTTTGGAAGAAGCCGGACAGGCATTTCAGGAACTGAATGCGTTGGAAAAAAGATCGGAAGATATCGCGCGACAGCTTGGAGAACGAGAAGATTATAATTCCGACGAATATCACCGCCTGATTGAGGAATTGAACGATGTGAACGACCGTCTGCACATACTAGATGTTGGCAAGTCGGAAGAACAGGTCGCTAAGATCCTAAAGGGTCTGGGATTCACTGAACAAGACTTGAATCAACCGCTTTCTACCTTCAGCGGAGGATGGCAGATGCGTGTGGAGTTAGCGAAATTGCTGCTGCAACAACCCAAAGTGTTGTTGCTCGATGAGCCTACCAACCACCTGGATATTTTGAGTATTCAATGGTTGGAGCAATTCCTTAAAACATACAATGGAGCCATTATACTCATTTCTCACGATAAAGCTTTCCTGGACAACCTGACCAATAGAACCATAGAGATTGCCAACGGAAAGATCTACGATTATAAGTTTCCCTATTCCAAGTACCTGGTAGCCCGAGAAGACGAGTTGGAAAAGCAAATGCAGTCTTACAAGAACCAGCAGAAATACATCGAAGACACCCAGAAGCTCATCGATAAGTTTCGTGCAAAAAAGAACAAAGCTGCCTTTGCCCAATCGCTGATTAAGAAACTGGACAAACTGGAACGCATAGATGTGGACGACTTTATTCGTCCGGCTTTTAACCTCAGATTCCCCCCCTCCCCTCGTTCGGGTAAGGTGACCCTGAAGGCCGAAGACCTTGCCAAGTCCTTTGGACCTAAACATGTTTTCTCCAACCTGAATCTCCAGGTGGAACGAGGCTCAAAAATTGCGATCGTGGGCAAGAACGGTGCCGGCAAAACTACTTTTACCAAGATCATTTTGGGATTGGAAAAGGCTGAGGGAGAAATGACCATCGGCCACAACGTTTGCATCGGATACTATGCCCAAAATCAAGCCGAGTCGTTGGATCCCGAGATTACGGTGCTCGAAACCATTGAGAATAATATGACGGAGCACATCAACGTCACAGCGCGCTCATTGTTGGGCAATTTTCTGTTTAGCGGTGACGATGTCGAAAAAAAGGTGAAAGTGCTTAGTGGGGGCGAAAAAGCGCGTCTGGCGATGTGCAAGCTCATGTTGGAGCCCATCAATTTGCTCATTCTGGATGAGCCTACCAACCACCTGGACATTCAGTCGAAAGATGTGTTGAAAAAAGCGCTGAAGGACTATGACGGGACTTTGCTAGTCGTGTCTCACGACCGTGATTTTCTTCACCATTTGGCGGATGCCGTATACGAAGTAACACCTGGCGGCATGAAAGAACACTTGGGGGACATTTACGAATTCCTCGCTTCGAAGAATGTTGAATCCATTGCACAGTATGAGTTGGCGAGCGTTAAAGAAGAGGCATCCGCCAAATCGAAATCGGATCACCAATTGACCTACGAGGAACGCAAAGAGTTGAAGAAACAATACCGGAAGCTGGAGAACACGATTTCCAACTGTGAGAAGAAGATTGCCACTCTCGAAAAGCAGGTAGCCGAAGCACATGACGCGATGGAGCAACTGGACTATTCAGATGAAGCACAAACCAGTGAACGCCTGGCGGCCTATGACAAGCTGAAAAAAGAACTTGACGAGGTTATGCACCTTTGGGAAAATACGATGGCCGAGATGGAAACCTTTGACACGTCTCAGTTGGACTAATCCTGACGTGTATTAATGTAGTTTTCCCAACGATCCAGAATTTGGGCAAAGCCCTCGGGAATTTCCTTTTCGAAGTACATCCATTCATCAGTTGCAGGATGCTTGAAACCCAGACTGAATGCGTGCAATGCCTGTCCGGGAATAAGGCGGAATGAATTTTCTACAAACTGCCGGTACTTGGCAAATGTGGTACCCTTCAAAATCTTATCTCCACCATATTCAGGATCATTGAAAAGTGGATGATTAATGTACTGCATGTGCACCCGGATTTGATGCGTTCTTCCGGTCTCGAGCTGACATTCAACCAGAGTTACGTAGCCATAGCGCTTGAGAACCCGATAGTGTGTCACTGCGTGTTTGCCCATGTCTCCATCGGGGAAGACACTCATTACCTTTCGGTTTTTCAAGTTGCGGGCCAGGTTGCCTGTAACCGTTCCATCCTCTTCGATATCTCCCCACACCAGGGCGCGGTACTTCCGTTCGGTAGTGCGATGGTAAAATTGTTCCGAAAGCTTCATCATGGCTTCTTCGGTCTTTCCCACGACCATCACTCCAGAGGTATTCTTATCGAGCCGATGAACCAGTCCTGGCCTTGGTTCCGGCTGTCCATCCATCGACGGTAAGTTGCCGAAGTGGTAAATCAGCGCATTAACCATGGTTCCGGTATAGTTTCCGTACCCCGGATGAACCACCATTTCCGTCGGCTTATTCACAACGACCAGGTGTTGATCTTCATAAAGAATATCCAGAGGAATATCTTCGGGAATAAGCTCTAGCTCTCGCACTGGATAAGGCAACTCAATAGTCACCACATCCATGGGTTTTACTTTGTAATTGGACTTAACCGGAGTGGTATTCACCTTGACGAAACCCGATTTTGCCGCTACCTGAATTTGATTTCGGGAAGCATTGGGGATTCGATCTTTGAGGAACAGATCTATTCGGATGGCTGTTTGGCCCGGATCACATACTACGCGATGGTGCTCGAACAACTCATCGTCTTCAATTTCTTCTAACTCCTCACTCATCCTATTGCTTTACGATTCGCTCACGGTGCAGTGCGCCATTTGCCATGTGCGCCTCAATCAAATACATTCCCTGGGGCAAATCAGCAATAGACTGGTTGGACAATCCATGCAATCCGGATTCAGCACGAATTAATTGTCCGTTCATACCCAATATGCGCAGCTCATAGTTTTCGAAATCCGACCCCGGGTAAATGTGTATCTCATCACCGGCAGGATTTGGATATACGAGCAATGGGCTCTCCGAATTTTCCGCTACACTGTTCCAGACATTGGTTTTACCTGCTTTAAACACCGGACGAATCATCAACGAACCGGAAATTGACGAAGATTGCCAATCACCTTCGATGCCTAGTTTGTAATGGAGGCGACCACCATTTTGGTTGGAGTTCTTATCGTTTCCTACATTCAGATTCTGATCGCCTTGTTGCACCCATCCCACGTAAATAGTGCCATCCACAGGGACCGGATTGTCGTACTCGTAATAGCCGAACTTGTTGTAGCCGTTCTGATAAAACTGGGGATAGTTGAAGCCAAAATTCTCGGTGAGTTCGGAGCCAGGTTGGCCACCACTATTACCCCATACACGGAGGATAAATGTTTCTGTACTTACGTCATCCACAAATGGAATCCAGTGAATGAAGAGGCCCAATAATGTATCCGGTTGTGCCAGTTGGTACTGCAAAGCTATTTGCCCGCCGGCAACCGTAAGTCCGTAAGCTCTTTCTGCCGATCCATCGTCGTACGCGTAGTAATTGGTGAAATCCTGGACGAAAGAAATGGTATCATTGGATATGACGGCATCAGTAAGCTCGTGATAGTACTTTACCGTAAAGTAAGCACAGGTATCATTGACATCGGTATCGAAAACATCATCATTCACTACATAGTAGGTTTGGGGGTTGATGATGTTTTGTCCATTGGTATTTGAGTAATCATTAGGATGATTCCACACCTGATCCTCATATTCCACCCTGTATCCTGATTGGAAATTCACACCCAACTCACCGAGGTTGCGCTGGGCCGTGAACGTAGTGTCCGCCAGGTAGAGTCCGGGGTTGCTTTTGAAATGCGTCCAGGGCATTGCCGAATAATCGCGGAGCATGGTATACTCCGGATCCATAAACGCAAGGTCAACAATCGGAGCATCCTCTTCATCGACATTGGCCTCCATAATCACATAATCTACGTGCCAATGATCGGTGCTGCCGCTTAAGGTAGCGTAGTTGATGAATCGAAACTGGAAGCCATCCAGGAACCATGAATTCCCGTAGGTCGCATCGTGCACCGGGATAAAGACCCGTTGAAAATCTCCGGCCGACATACCCGGTGTTGACCATCGTCTGATCCATTGTCCGGATCCTGATGGATTAAAAAATTCCACAACAAGCGAATCGTGATCATCAGGTTCATTTCCCCGACCGCCGGCTTGGAAGAAAAAAGACAAATACACGTGATCCGCCGAGTCGAGTCCTGCGAGATTTATGGGTAAAGAAGTCAACGTATCTGCAGTACCGTAGGCATCCTCAGATACAAAATTGTAGGGATATCCATTCGCTTTAAGCCCATCGAATGTTGCCACTCCAACGGTTGGTGGCTGGATGGGGAAATTGCTATTGATGAACACGTTGTCATCTTCCCAGCGCTGCCATTCAGCCGGAATTTCCGGATCATCGGTGGGTAGCGAGTAACGCGAAAAATCGTCGAAGAAAGGGAGGGAAAGACTTCCTCCACCGCGTTCTCCCTTTGGCGGGAAGGTACGTTCCTTTTGGTATCGGAGCCATTGCTCGGGATGGGTTGGAAGATCCTTTTCCTGTTCCTGCGCACTTATCCACCCGGCACAAAGCAAGGAGATCAGAAGCAGTACAAATGCTTTATTTGTCATAGTTCATTTTTAAGCTATCGGGCACTTCACGCGCCGATTTGTTCAGGCTTAAGAACACATCTACGTTGCTTCCCACACGAGCAGATGGCTCAGCCGAGGGCTTGGGTTCCTGCATATACACCCGAGCTGAGGAGCTGTCGGTTGATGTCGACACCTCCGGGGTAAAGAACGGTTGACCCAATGATAAATTGGCTCGGGCCAGTACTTTCTTTGCGCTGTCCAGCGTAAGCCCGTACAGGCCTGGCACCATAACTTTCTCTTTTCCCCTTCGTCCTACTACCAGCGTAACCCGATCACCGGGTTTCACCATAGCGTCCAAATCCAGTTTTTTACCCTCTTTCTTTACCTGAATGACGCAATCATGAAGCAAAACGTTGGGGGTAAACACTGTGTCGACGGCAATTCCCTTATTCCTCAGCTTGATCATGGCGATCTTGTAGTTCATCCCCTCCGGTATGCTAAGCTTGACGGCCTCAGGTGAAAACCTATACGTAGTAAGGTAAATGGACCGACCTGCTTTCACTTCAGTTTCGGGGCGGGGCTCTTGCTTCAGTATCGTACCGGGTGCAGCTTCTACAGCCCAAACTGAATCAATGAGCAGATAAGACAGCTCCATTTCATCAAGTTGTTGAGAGGCCTCTACGATCGACATTCCCGTAACATCAGGAACAACCACAAACTCATTGTGGCCTGTATACGATTTCAGTCCGAACCACCCTAAGAATAGGGCAACAATGACAAACAGTATGGCCCACAGGACATTCTTCCAGAACACTTTGCTCGCTATGAATTTCAACAGTTTCATCACTAAGTTAAAACGTAAGCGGGCTAAAGATAACCATTTGCTTTGTGTGGAGGTGATTCATGTAAAAGCGGTTGAGTATTGCGAGAATCCGACTAGTGCGCCATCGCGTCACCAATCACATTGTCGTAAATCTTCTTCGCTTCATCAATGAATCCGTAGTGCTCATCATCGATAACCATCTTTCCGCGTGTCACATGACCCAGCAATGTAAGGTTTACTCCGTGCTCACCAACTGTGTCGATGAACTCGTCTTCGTAATCCTCTACCACTGAAACGACAACACGGCTTTGGGATTCCCCAAATAAGAACGCATCTTTTCGCACTTCCGAATCCGTCACAATATCGAATCCCAATCCTCGTGGCAATCCCATTTCTGTGAGTGCGACAAACAAACCTCCATCAGCCACATCGTGGATAGCATTGACCAGGTTGTTTTTGATGAGTTCCTGAATGCATCCGTGCAGGCGCAGCTCCTCATCCATATCGAATGAAGGTGCCGGTGAACGCAGTACACCGTGGATAGAGTGCAGATATTCGGATGAATTGATATCCTCACGCGACTCTCCAAGCAAGAAGATCAAATCCCCTTTGTACTTGAAATCGAGCGTTGCTTGCAAGTTCTGATGGCGCAACACGCCAATCATACCAATGGTAGGCGTAGGGAATACAGGCTTCGCTGCTCCGTCTTCGCCAACGGTCTGATTGTAGAAGCTCACGTTACCTCCGGTTACCGGTGTATTGAGGCGACTACATGCTTCACTCATACCCTTGATGGCACCTACAAACTGCCAGTACACTTCCGGATTGTATGGATTGCCAAAATTGAGACAGTTGGTAATTGCCGAAGGCTCACCACCCGAACATACAATATTACGAGCTGCTTCAGCTACGGCAATCATGGTACCTCGCTCAGGGTCGTTGTGCACATAGCGCGCATTGCAGTCAACAGTGACGGCCAAAGCCTTGTTGCTTCCTTTAATATTCACGATAGCAGCATCGGCCGGCTTGTTGGTCGACATATTGTTCGTGCCCACCATGCTATCGTATTGTTCCCAAACCCAACGCTTTGAACAAATATTCGGATTGGCAAGCATTTGACGCGCCACAACCACCAAATCCGAAGGCTCGGGAACATCGTTGATCGTGAATTTTTGCGCTTCAGCATAGTAAGCCGGCTCGCGATATTCACGTTCGTAAACCGGCGCGCCGCCGCCCAATACAAGCGACTCCGCAGGTACATCAACTACTTGCTCGCCATTCATAAAGAAGCGAAGTTGAGGACCCTCGGTCACCTCGCCAATTTCAACGGCATTCAAATCCCACTTTTCAAAAATATCTTCTACGATTTGCTCTTTGCCTTTCTTCACTACCACAAGCATACGCTCCTGCGATTCCGACATCAAGATCTCAAAGGGTTTCATGCCTTCCTGACGAAGAGGCACCTTATCGAGGTAGATGTCCATTCCGACACCACCACCCGCGCTCATCTCAGAAGTGGAGCAGGTAATACCCGCGGCTCCCATATCCTGCATTCCCACTACCGCGTCGGTAGCGGCAAGCTCCATCGATGCTTCAAGCAGAAGCTTTTCCTGAAATGGATCTCCCACCTGAACACTAGGCAAGTCGTTGGCACTTTCTTCGGTAATATCCTTCGAGGCAAAAGAGGCACCCTGAATTCCATCCTTTCCGGTTGAGGAACCTACAATATACACCGGGTTGCCCGGACCTTTGGCTTTTGCCGAAATGATTCTATCGGTTTTGACAATTCCCACCGACATGGCATTTACCAATGGATTGGCATGGTAGGATTCATCGAAAAACACCTCACCGGCCACAACCGGAATTCCAAAAGCGTTACCATAGTCTCCAATACCTTTGACTACCCCTTCCAGCAACCATTTGGTGCGGTCTTCGTCCAGTTTTCCAAAACGCAATGAGTTGAGCTGTGCAATAGGACGGGCACCCATGGTAAATATGTCACGGTTGATACCGCCTACCCCTGTGGCTGCCCCCTGATACGGTTCTATTGCCGAGGGGTGGTTGTGCGATTCTATTTTAAAAGCACATCCAAGTCCTTCTCCAATATCCACCAATCCGGCGTTTTCTTCACCTGCCTTAACCAACATATGCGGACCGTCTTTGGGCAGTGTTTTGAGCCATTTGATGGAGTTCTTATACGAGCAATGTTCACTCCACATCACTGAATAGATGCACATTTCAGTGAAGTTGGGTGTTCTGCCCAGCACCTCTTTTATTTGATCAAACTCCGATTCAAGAAGACCCATTTCCTTTGCCTGGTCCAGCGTAGCAAGTTGTTCGGTGGAAGTCGCCATAGTGTTCAATAATTTGACCGCAAAGGTACGTGTTCCTTATTGAAAATCGTATCCGTTTTTATCAACGATTCCGCGCCTTTTCTGCGAAAAAGGTTTATTAATTTGCACACCCAAACCCCGTACGATGCGAGCAGTCATTCAACGTGTAAGTTCAGTCCAGGTAACAATCAATGGTAACGTCAAGGGAAAGATAGGAACCGGATTTCTCATCTTAGCCGGATTTGAATCTGAAGACACCTCTGAAGACCTCGACTGGATGGCTCGTAAGATCTTGTCATTGCGCGTTTTTAGTGATGAAGAAGGTAAAATGAATTTAGACATTCGTCAAATGGATGGCCGATGCCTGGTCATCAGTCAGTTCACCCTGCACGCGAAGACCAAAAAAGGAACCCGCCCATCATTCATCAAAGCGGCGCCTCCGGAGCAGGCGATCCCTCTTTATGAACAGTTTGTTTC
The DNA here is from genome assembly GCA_020437755.1 of Flavobacteriales bacterium. GTDB lineage: Bacteria > Bacteroidota > Bacteroidia > Flavobacteriales_D > Sanyastnellaceae > JADFAK01. The sequence continues at coordinate 27,497 of JAGQVX010000008.1, read as the reverse complement.
ACTCCTTGAAGAAATCGGAGAACAAAAAGTGGAAACCGGAGAATTTGGAGCCGATATGAAGGTGGCTTTAGTCAATGACGGACCGGTAACCATAGCAATTGACACGAAAAACAAGGAATAATTAACGCACTACGAGCTTTTCGCATGCGAGTCCTTCCCCATTGGAATCCATCAGTCGGATCAGATACACCCCGGAGTCCAGAGAACGGGTATCGATTTCTTCATTGACATCCAGCACGATTTCCAGTCCCTGCATATTGACCAGGGTACAGGTCATTCCATTCCATGGGTTAATCAACTTGACGAAGACCGCTTCTCCCCCATCCACCGGATTGGGCATAATCAATATCTCAGGATCCAGGGCACAGTTCACGGAAACAGGCTCTGTAAACCGGATGTTCCCGTCAAAATCCACCTGCTTCAGACGGTAATACAGGACGGTCCGCGGTACCATTTTATCAGCAAAAGCATAGCGTTTAACCTCAAATGAATCTCCTGCCCCCTCGGCATAGGCAACATCATTCCAAACTTGAGAGTCGGAACTGCGCTGTACTACGAAATAAGCATTGTCCTGTTCACTTAGTGTAGCCCATTCCACAGCAATCATACTTCCCGCACATTGTGCCTGAAATTCAACAACCTCTACCGGCAACATAATGGGCTCACAACTCACAATAGCGGTACCCCCAAATTCCAATGGAACATTCGTAGAAACGGATGACCAATTGGAGAAACAAATCAGGTACTGATCACCGGTTAAAGTCCACAAAGGCGGTTCGTAATTGGACGCATTCCCCCCAGCCGGAATGGTTCCGGCCAGACCAGTCCCCCCGGTTGAAACGCCGTTCCAATTGCAACGAACAGGTGCCTGAAGATCATTGAGGATATTGTTGCAGGTGTTTTCGTCAAAGGTCCACATGGCCCAGTCATAATATCCCGACTGTGTTCCAAGTCCCCCAAACGTAAACTCCAGCCAACCACCTTGTGAAATATTCACCAGCATCCATGTGCTGTTGAGCTCTTGACTCAGCAGACAACCGGTATTGGTGGTTCCCCAGGGATTGAAATTGGTGAACCCATCATAGCTCGGGTTACTGGTACTTCCCGGCGCCGGAATTTCATAGACGTCCCCGTACCCATTGGGATCAATGTAAAAATCGATATTGGTGCATACATTAATGGCGTCGTGGCAATCGCTTGCCGTTACAGGTTCAGGAAAATCGCATGAAGCATTGCCCAATTGAATGAATGCCTGCCCGGAAGACCCCGCCCCCAAGGAGCCCGACCCTATTACATTTCCGCCCATGTCGCTTATAACCCATTGCGCCCCGTTCCATCCATCACCGAAGGAGTCAAACATATCCACCGTATAGCAACCGTCTTCGGCGCACAGCGTGGTATACGTAGGTGCAAATCCACTCAGCACCGTACCGGCATCCCCGGAAATCACCCAGGAAACCTCACTATCAAAGCTCCCTCCACCAACAGACAAGGTGTACTGCGTAAAACTGCACGGACCCCCTCCGCACGAACCTCCATTCAGTGCCGCTGTCGCAGAAGATGAAGATCCCGTTCCGCTCCCTGACCACACGACCGCACCTCCACTATCTGTAATTACCATAGAGGCGCCATTCCAGCCATCTCCAAAGGAATCATTCATCACAATGGTGAAGCAATCCGGATTGAGACAGTACACCCAAACTCCAGGCGCACCGCCTGAAGCCACAGTTGTACCACTGCCATTCTGGATATACCAACTGATTTCACTGTCGAAAGAACCTCCCCCGACCGTGATGGTGAAGTTGGAACATTGCGCGTAAGCCAACCAAGGCAGCACAAGCATGAGCGATATGACAACCAGCCTTTTCAATCTTCTTTCGGCGCTACGGGATGATCGTTACACATTCTTGGATCGAGAGGTTCAATACGATCAACTCCCATCTTACCTCGGTGAACACACGCTATACTCAGTCCTAAATCGGATAACATAGCAGGCACTTGATCACAAAGTTCTTCCGAACTGCAAATCACAAGAATGTTGTGGGTATTAAAGTCACTGCGGGATACAATAACTCCTTCATTGAGGCGCAATAGAGAATCGGCATGAAGAGCGTCTTGTTGCGACACAATATCGCCTGAGACGCACTGGAAGAACCAGCGGTCCTGAGCTGAGGTGGCATAACATCCAGCCAACAGCAGACATAGCAAAGTTACTTGCTTGTAGATTCGCAAGGAGTTCACGGTTAAGGTCACCAAGGTGTTGTATCTTGTCGGACAAATTTCCGACTTCATAAAAATACGAAAGAACCACGACAATCGCTTGATTGCGAAGTAAATATTCGACGAAATGACCTTACAAAATGCTCAACAGACTGTTGACGACTGGATAAAGGAATACGGTGTTCGCTATTTTTCCGAACTTACCAATATGGCCATCCTAACCGAGGAAGTAGGCGAACTGGCCCGAATTATTGCACGACGATATGGGGAGCAAAGCGAGAAGGAATCCGACAAAAACAAAGACCTCGGCGATGAAATGGCTGACGTTCTGTGGGTTCTGATTTGTCTGGCCAATCAAACAGGAATCGACCTTACCGCGGCCTTTCAGAAGAACATGGACAAGAAAACCCAACGCGATAACCAACGCCACCAAAACAACCCAAAACTGCATTGATATGCGCAAGACTCTTGAATTGACTGCCCTGCTATTTGGCGTATGCCTGACCTTGACCACGCATGCGCAGAAAAAAGGCCAATTGCCGGCACCGACGGCCGGAACCAACCGACTACACAACGCAGAAATGCGAGAAGCACTTGAAGATCAGTCGCTTATAAACGGCATTCCCTTCCGATCGGTAGGACCGACGGTGATGAGTGGCAGGGTTGTCGACATCTCTGTGAATCCTGAAGACCCAACCCATTTCCTGGTGGCCTATGCCTCGGGCGGACTGTGGATCACACGCAACAACGGGACGTCCTTTGAGCCCTTGTTCGATAGTGAAATCACGCTGACCATCGGAGCGATTCATGCCGATTGGAGCACCGGGAGTATCTGGATTGGCACGGGAGAGAACAACAGCAGTCGATCGAGTTATTCCGGAACGGGAATGTACCACTCCAACGATTGGGGAACCACATGGAGCCATCGTGGATTGGAAGAATCGCATCACATCGGCGAAATCAAAGTTCACCCCGGAGACCTGAATACCATCTGGGTGGGTGTGTTGGGACACCTGTATTCGCCCAATGCAGAACGTGGCGTGTACAAATCCACCGATGGAGGAAATACGTGGAGCCGCGTGCTTTTCGAACATGAAAACGCAGGCGTTATCGACCTGGAAATCGATCCCTTGAATCCCGATCACCTCTTTGCATCCACTTGGGATCGCACTCGACGGGCCTGGGATTTCCGGGAGGGTGGCGAAGGCAGCAAAATCTTCGAATCGACCGATGGAGGCGCCACCTGGAACTGCATAACGTGCAACAATAGCGGCTTTCCCCATGATGCACAAACAGGCCGCATTGGCACAACGGTAGCTACACAAGATGGACAATTGTTCCTGTATGCCATCCTGGACAACCAGAACTTCAAAGAAGAAGAGCCCGATGAATCGGATAAACTGAAAAAGCAAGACTTTCAGAACATGACACCCGAAGCATTCCGGGAAGTGAGCAATGTCCGCCTGCAGGAATTTCTCGACAACAATGGATTTCCCGAGCGCTATGACAGCACTTATGTGCGTGAACACATTGAAAATGGTGACCTCACTCCCACTTCCCTGTTTGAATACCTCACCGATGCCAACGCCAGTCTGTTCGACCGTCCGGTGATTGGCGCCGAAGTGTACGCGTACAACCTATCTACCGGCAAATGGTCGCGCACACATGAAGACAATCTTGACGACGTGGTGTATTCGTATGGATACTACTTCGGATTGATCGAATCACATCCCAATGACCCCAACCGTCTGTACATAGCCGGTGTGCCGGTGCTTACCTCCGCTGATGGTGGCGCCACCTGGTCATCGATAAGCGAAGACAATGTTCACGCCGATCACCACAGTATATGGGTTGATCCACTCCGGGAGGGCCATCTGATTTTAGGTAATGATGGTGGCATCAACATTTCATACGACAACGGCTCGACATACGTCAAATGCAATTCTCCCGCGGTAGGCCAGTTTTACACCGTCAACGTAGACAATGCGCAGCCGTACAACATCTATGGAGGACTGCAGGACAATGGAGTTTGGAAGGGCCCTTCAACCTACGAACACAGCTACGGCTGGTACCAGTCGGGCAGGTACCCTTACCAGGAACTCATGGGGGGCGATGGCATGAAGGTTCAAATTGATAACCGCGATAATAACATCGTCTACACCGGCTATCAATTCGGACACTATTACCGCATTAATTTGGCCAGCGACGATTATCGCTATTTCCACCCTTCACATGAACTGGGTGAGCGTCCGCTTCGTTGGAATTGGCAAACCCCGGTATTGCTGTCACCTCACAACAATGATATCGTGTACATGGCTTCCAACCGGTTTCACCGTTCTATGGATGCTGCCGAAACATGGGAAACACTCAGCGAAGACCTTACATCAGGAGGGAAGCCCGGCGATGTACCCTATGGCACCATAACCTGCATTGAAGAATCACCTCTTCAATTTGGGATGATCTATTGTGGTACCGACGATGGGCATATCCACATTTCTACCGATGTTGGGGTTACCTGGACTGAAATTACCGGAAAGCTACCCCACTCTTTATGGGTTTCACGAATTGTTGCTTCCACACATGAAAAGGATCGCCTGTATGTGACACTCAACGGATATCGATATGACGACTTCACACCTTATATATATGTATCCGAAGATCGGGGCAAGACCTGGAACAAACTGGGTCAGCAACTCCCGCTTGATCCGGTGAACGTGATTGAAGAGGATTCTGAGAATGCAGACATATTATATGTGGGTACGGATGGTGGATTGTACGTAAGCCTCGACCGGGGCGCTACTTTCATGGACTTCAATGCCACCTTGCCTCCTGTTGCCGTTCATGATTTGGTGATTCAGGAGCGCGAAAACGACCTGGTCATTGGCACCCATGGGCGATCGATCTACATTGCCAATGTTGAAGATTTGCGGCGGGCGGCAGTGGAAAAAGACGATTTGGCCGTCTATGCTATTTCACCTATTTCTCATAGCGAATCTTGGGGCGAAGGCAGTTGGAGTAAGTGGCTCGGTTTTCGGGAGCCCTCCATTGACATCCCGCTTTTTTCAAGAACCGGCCATTCGGCAAATGTTGAATTACTCTCCGACTCGGGCGTAGTACTTACTGCATGGGAAGCCGACTCGCTGTCTAAAGGAATCAACTATATTCCCTATGACCTTACCCTTGAAGGAGGCCAACTGCAATCCCTGACTCAATCGGAAAATCCGCCCGTGGCCAAGGCCAATGGAAAGCACTACTTACCCCCTGGCACATACACCATTCGCATTACGGCCGAAGGTATTACAGAAGAAACACAACTCATTATTGAGTGATCTATGATGGGGTTTGTTCCGGGCATTCATGACGTTTTCGAGGCTCTAAGTGAGGATTTTCAGTTGGACGATCTAGGGACGTTCATTGAAATACGAAGCACCAGTTTCGATGGAAACGTAAAGCTCATCAAGCTGAATTCGGGGAGCAACATTCGACTGAGCAATGAGCCCACAGCTCATCGTGAATACCTAATTTGGGAAGACCAGTGGCATCGTAATCCTCTGGTGGTAGCGAGCAGAATCAAGGCCTTAATGGGCAAAAGTGAACGCATTCACGCGCGCGAGTGCCAGGTTGTGGAAATGGACGCGGAGAAGTTTTACGCGTTCCTGGCGACTAATCATTTGTCTGAAAAAGTCAAGGTCAAGCACCGTTTCGGCCTGAGGAAAAACGATCAAATTGTTGCCGTAGCCGGATTCTCACGTGCATGTCCTTACCACCGTGATGGAGCGGTGTATCAATCCTCGGAGATGGTGCGATTCTGTAACTTAGCGGGAACAACCGTTGTGGGTGGATTGTCAAAATTGGTAAAGCACGCCATTCGGCAAATGGAATTTCAGGACATCATGACTTATGTGGATCTGGATTGGGGAGATGGCAAGGCATACGCCAAATTGGGTTTCCGTGAGACCGGCTATTTGCCTGCCCCCGATATATTTGTGAATCTCAACAACTGGGAACGGCAACGAAACCAACCCGCAGATTCACCATTTGCCCTTGTGGCCGGAAAAGGAAGTCTAAAACTCAACCTTACCATTCATGAATAAGGGCATTATGATCCTTGGCCCCACAGCCACCGGAAAAACCCAGCTGGCAGCTCATGTAGCATTTCGGGTGAAGGGTGAAATCATCAGCGCCGATTCACGTCAGGTGTATCGTGGAATGGATTTGGGCACGGGAAAAGACCTTCACGAGTATGAAGTAGCCGGCGCGCAGATACCCTACCACCTGATCAACATTCTCGACGCCGGGGAGCAGTTTGACATTAACAATTACTACAAGCAGTATGAAGCGATCCTGCCGGGTATTCTCAGCCGCAATCATATTCCGGTAGTATGTGGCGGTAGTGGATTGTACTTGCAGACGATTGTGGAAGGAAGTGCACTTTCTACCGTGCCGGGAAACGATGTCTTACGCACTGAACTGGAACCGCTCACTGACGATGAAATCAATAAACGATACGAATCTATTCGCTATCAGGTTGACGAACTCTCACAGGCCACCACGCGAAAACGAAGAATTCGGGCGATTGAGATTGAGCTTTGGCTGCGCAACAACCCCATGCCTGAGCGCAAACCGCTGGACATTGCTTATACCGTGTTTGGTGTGTCTTTGGAACGGAAAACCGTGCGCGATCGCATTTCAAGACGGCTTGTACAGCGGCTCGACGAAGGAATGATCGAGGAAGTGCAACAACTGCTTGACTCAGGAATTCCGATAGAGAACTTGAAGTGGTACGGGCTGGAATATCGATGGATTACCCAGTTTCTTATTGGCGAAGTAACCCGCAAGGAAATGGAGGAAGGATTGGAAATAGCCATTCATCAATTCTCCAAACGACAAATGACCTTCTTTCGCAAGCTCGAAAAGAGCGGATGGCACATCCACTGGGTAGACGGCACACTTCCCATGGACACTAAAGTAAATTGGACACTAGAAAAAGCCCAACTAGCGTAGGTCGTCCGGGAGAGTACACACCGGAATCGGGACCATTTTATGTTGGTTGATGCGATTGAGCCTTCGGTAAATGGACAGAACCTCCATTTGCCTTGTGCTTAAACTGCTTTCATCTCCTGCAAACTCCATAGCCCACTCCAACTCATCATAGGAAGCGCCCAGTTGATCCTCATCCGTGCGATCATCGCCCCAGAGTCCGTCGGTGGGTACCGCTTCCAAAATTTCCGTGATCACACCCAATTCAGCAGCCAGGCGGTACACATCGCTTTTCATAAGATCGGCAATAGGACTCAAATCTACGCCCCCATCACCGTATTTGGTGTAGAATCCCACCCCGAAGTCTTCCACCTTATTACCCGTGCCCGCCACCAGATAACTGTTGAGGCCGGCAAAGTAGTATAAGGTCGACATTCGTAAACGGGCGCGTGTATTTACAAGGGACAGATCATGCCGATCACCACTTGCGTCGGGAATCGCATTTCGGAAAGCATCGTAGGTAGCAGACAGCTCTACACGTTGCCGATATACATTCGGAAATCGTTCACACAGCCAATCGATGTGCCGTGAAGCTCTGGCATCTTGTCCGGCCTCCTGGTGAATAGGCATTTCCACACAAAGCAACTCCAACCCTGTACGAGCACAAAGCGTGCTGGTGAGTGCGCTATCAATACCTCCTGAAACACCAATGACAAATCCCTTGCACCTGGCAGATTCAGCATAGGACTGGAGCCAGTTGGTGATATAATCGATCACCGCCTTGTCTTTCATGCGAAATACTTAGAACATAACCCCAACCGTAAGGGCAATGGAGTTGTTGGTCACTTTAAGATTGGTCACCTGCGGAGCGTCCACACTGGTACCTTGAATGATGGGCTCGTTGTTATTATCGGTATCCAGTTTAACGGCATTCACCGACTTGGACATAATGTTGCTGAAACCTCCGTTGTACTGCAGACCTACAACCAGCGATGTACCTCCGCTGATGTTGTACTCTACCCCGCCCCCCACAATAATGGAAGATCGAAACAAGGTGAAGTCGTCGCGAACATCAACTTTTATATCCTCTTTATCCTCATTGGCAATGCACCAGCAGTTGTTGCCATCATCATCCTTACCGAAAATATTTTTGGTATACTGATCGCCATTGGCAACCACAGCCCAGTTGGCACCAAGCCCCATTCCTACATTGAGGAAGTAGGTCATATATCCAATCTCCTTGGTTTGCAATTTGAGCAACAAGGGAATCTCAATATAACGAATGCTGTAGCGACGCTTGTACTCAACAATGGACCATTCCTGATCCACATCGTTAAAAACCTTCTCGGTATGAGTCATGCGCCCCGACTGATTGTCGATGGAAATTCCTGTGCTGAATGAATACAGTTCGGCAAAGTGAAAATCACCCACAACACCGGCTCCCCAGTTTACCCGTATGCCATCGCTTTGAGCGTTGCTATCCTTGGGGACAAACCACGAAACGTTGGGTTTCACATTGACACCAAAACGGATTTTCTGGAAATCCTGGGCAAAAGCTCCCACTGTGAGCCCCACTGCCATGCATAGTACAATTATCTTTTTCATAAACTTGCGATTCCTGCATAACGCGCAATCTGTGGCGTTATACAAAGGTCAAAACTAAAGAATTTATATCATGTCGCGCACGCGCTTTTTCCAATATACATTGTTCATTGTTCTCTTATCCTCCTGCAATTCCAATCGTTGGGATGTTGACGTAAGTGCAGTGAATTTGTCACTTGATGCTCACCGTTTTGATCACGACGTCCTGGAAATTTGTTCCAAAAATCAGCCCACGGCATATCAAAAGGTGTTCCAGTCGTATGGTGAATTCGCCGACACCTACTTTACATTCATCTTGCAATTGGGCGAAACTGCTGACTCGGCGACCCTCGCGACTTTTTGCGACATCATGCATACCGATTCTCTGCTGATTAAAACGCAACAAGCAATAGATGCCGTGCATGATAATGAAACCGATCACTATCGCTCGCAACTCGAAGATGCCTTTCGGCATTATCGTTTTCACTTTCCCGAAGAGCGCAGCCCCGAACTTATTTTCATGAATGGGTGGTTCAATTATGCTGTAGTACCCAGCGACAGCGTACTTGCAATAGGTTTGGAATTTTTCCTTGGGCCCGACCACCCTATTACGCAACTACTACCTCCCGAGAATTTCCCGCGGTATTTCCGCGCCAAAATGCGTCCCGACTATGTGGTAACAGACGCCATGAGGGGATGGATCATGGTGAAACACCAGGGGTTGATGCAACAAGGAAAATTCATCAATGAGCTTATTTGGTACGGCAAGATGATGGTTGTCCTGGACGCATGCATGCCTGAAGTAGCTGATTCGTTAAAAATTGGCTATTCAGCAAATGAGTTGGCGTGGTGTAAGGAGAGCGAAACCTCCATTTGGAAGGAGATGGCCCGACAGGACGTCATGTTCCAATCCAACCAGATCGAGAACAACAAGTGGTTTGCCGACGGTCCGTTCACGCGTGTGGGCAATGTACCGCAAGACTCCCCCTCTCGTTTGGGACTGTGGATGGGTTGGCAAATTGTACGCGACTACATGAATAAAAATCCTGAAGTAACTTTGCAGCAATTACTCGAGGAGAGTAACAGTCAGCATATATTAAAGTATTACGATCCCCGCGATTGATATGGAGCAGAAAGTAAACGAAATCAACATCCGCGTCGCCACCGACGAGAACAACGTACCGGAAGAAATAACCTGGAAAGCCTCTTCCACCGATCAATCTTCCCCGGCTTCCGCCATGTTTTTATCGGTTTGGGATCCCCAAGAACGCAACACCCTTAAGATTGATCTATGGGATAAGGAGATGAATGTAGATGACATGAAGGTGTTTGTGTGTCAAACACTGCTCACCATGTCCGATTCCCTAAAGCGTGCTACAGGCGATGATGAGTTGAGTGAAGCATTGAAAAAGTTTGCCCGGGCATTTGGTGAACGCATCGGAATCTGATCAATACTTTTCGTTGACGGAATCGATAAAATTCAGGATTTCCTCTCTCCCCGAATTGTTGGCTGAAGAGGTTACGAATATTTCGGGAAGGGACTCCCACACCTTCAACATTTCGGTCTTGTAGGTTGTCATGGCTTCCTCTGCTTTAGCCGGCGTTAGCTTATCGAGCTTTGTAAATACCATTACGAAAGGAATTCCCTTTTCACCCATCCATTCCATAAACTCCAAATCGTTCTTTTGGGGAGCATGGCGCACATCGATCAGCATAAGCACACACATGAGCGTATCTCGATTGGCGAGATAGCCCTTGATCATCCCCATCCAGTTTTCGGCTATTTTCTTGGGAACCCGCGCATAACCAAATCCCGGTAAATCCACGAGGTACCACGGCTTTGTTGCTTTGTTGACCAAAAAGTGATTGATCAACTGGGTTTTACCCGGAGTGGAGGAGGTTTTGGCCAAATGCCTGCGCTCCATGAGCATATTGATCAGACTCGATTTACCCACATTGGAGCGACCGATGAAGGCATACTCAGGAAAAATAGGCTTCGGGCACTTGTCGATGTTCGGACTGCTGATTACAAATTCAACGGAAGATATCTTCACAGGCAGGGACTTTGCGATTAGAGGTTGCGTTTCTTCAGCCAATCGCCGAGGATATTATTGAACAATTCAGGATGTTCCATCATGGGAGCATGTCCGCATTCATCGATCCAGAACAATTCAGCATCGGGCAGCTTTTCCTCAAATTCAACGGCAACTTCCGGGGGAGTAATGGTGTCGTTCCTACCCCAAATAAGGCACACCGGCATTTTCATGTCGGGGAGATCCTTGGACATGTTATGACGGATTGCTGATTTGGCAATTGCCAAAATTCTCAGCACTTTATTTCGATCATTGACGATATCAAAACACTCGTCGAGCAGCTCGTCGGTGCAATGACGCGGATCAAAGAACGTGAGCTCAATTTTCTTACGAATATATTCTTTGTCTTCCCTTCTTGGAAAGCCCGACCCAAATGCATTTTCATACAATCCTGAACTCGCGGTCAGCACCATGGCTTTGACATTACTGCCGCGCTCCCGCGAATAAATCAAGGCCACATGACCCCCCAAACTGTTACCCACAAGGATAACGTCTTTCAGGTTCTTATGGGCAATGAACGCTTTGAGGAACTTGGCAATTTCCTTTGCTGAAGTCTTCAACACGGGAAGGTCATACAAAGGAAGCATGGGTATAATGACCCGGTATGATTTCGAAAAATGTGATACCACATCCTTGAAGTTGCTCAGTGCACCGAACAAGCCATGCAGCAGGATCATGGGGGTGCCTTCACCCTGTTCAATGTATTTGAACTTACCCTCGGTGATTATCAATTCATTCATGCAGACGATAGGTTGATATTTCCAAAAATAGACAAATGTACTTCCCTATCGGATGCACCTCAAGGGGGTTTTTCGCGATTTCTTCACACGACCCCTGATGATAAAATGGTGCAACGACCCAAAATGAGCTCAGACGTGCCACTTCTTACCACCGCATGATGGGACTTCCTCAATAACACATAACAGACTGTTATTCTGATACTTAGATACCATTTTCAACATGAATACCCATCCACAATCTGCTGTGAGTTTTCCACAAAGTGGTAAATAGTGGTAGGATGTGTCTTAAAGTGGTAAATTTTGGTTAGTTTTGACTTGCTTTTGTACAAATGCTCAATCTGTTAGGTGAACACCGGTGTAAAGTCGACTCAAAGGGTCGATTAATGTTTCCAGCCAAGCTGCGAAAGCAACTGGAGGAAGTCATGCCGCACGGTCTGGTCATCAACCGCGACATTTTTGAAAAATGTCTGGTGCTCTACCCTAAGCCGGAATGGGATCGGGTAAATGGAGAGATGGCCCGATTGAGCAGGTACAATCGTGAGCATCAGCTGTTTCAGCGCAAGTTCATGATGGGTGCATCCGGCATTGAGCTGGATAAAACCGGCCGACTGCTACTGCCTTCCATACTGATGGAGTTCGCAGGAATAAAGGCAGGGGACAAGAACGACATTATCGTATCGGGACTGGGAGAGAAGATTGAGATCTGGAGTATGGACAACTATAACCAGGCGTTCATGGCCAACGACGATGACTTTGCCCGCCTCGCGGAAAAAGTTCGAAAGGATATTGAAGACCCGGGACGCATTATCGGGTTGAATAATTGATATGGGAGATCAGGCGTATCACATTCCGGTACTTCTGATGCCCACTGTAGATGGATTGGACATAGTTCCGGACGGGATCTATGTTGATGTCACCTTCGGAGGAGGAGGGCATTCACTTGAAATACTGAAGAGGATGACCACGGGCCGACTGATCGCATTGGATCAGGACCCGCGGGCTCACGAAAACGCGCCACACGATGATCGCTTCACCCTGATTCACGGAAACTTTCGCTTTCTCGAAAACTTTCTTGCTGCATCCGGAGCGCCTCACGTGGATGGCATTCTCGCCGACCTAGGAGTTTCTTCCCACCAATTTGATGATGCTGATCGCGGATTTTCCATCCGTTTTGAAGGCGCACTCGATATGAGGATGAATCCCACAACAGGTATGAGTGCCCGCGACTTGTTGAACACAGCTAGTCAGGAAGACTTAGCGTCGATGTTCCGACGTTACGGCGAACTGAAATCGGCCTGGAGAATTGCCGAAAATGTGGTCAAACACAGGAGTAACAAACCCCTGACGACCACAACCGACCTCAGGAATGCAGTTGAGCATTTGGCGAATGCCGGCCAACTAAACAAATTCCTGGCACAGGTATTCCAGGCGATACGCATTGCTGTGAACGGCGAACTCGAAGCACTGGAAGCTTTTCTTGAGCAACTGCCCCGAATCGTAAAACCCGGCGGAAGGGTATCGATCATCAGCTACCACTCCCTGGAGGACCGGCTGGTGAAACACTTTTTCCGATCGGGAAACTTCGACGACAAGCAACATAAAGACCTCTTTGGCAACATTGAACGACCGTTCAATCCAATTAACCGAAAAGCTATCCTCCCCAACCAGGAGGAAATTGAAAACAATAACCGGGCACGAAGCGCCCGACTGCGAATTGCCGAGCGTAATCATGGCAAACAGACTAAAGACTGAGGACAAAGAGCCGAAGAAAGTGCGGAAAAGCGCTTTTAGCCGGACCATCAATGCGATGCTGAGTGGGGAATTTCTCACCCGGGCCGGTGTGGTCAAACACATGCCCTTCATCCTTTTTGTCGCTCTGCTTTTTCTAGCCCAGATCGGAATTGGCTACTACTTCGAAAACGTACTGCGTGAGCAAGACCGCGTGAAGCGCGAGATTGAAGAGCTCACGTCACGATACAATACGGTCATGAGTGACCTGGAATCAGAGAAACAACAATCCTCTGTGGTGAAATCAATCGATGAACTTGGATTGAAAGAACCGCAGAGCCAGCCCAATATCATCGAAGTAGAGTCGGGATATTTTGAAGAATAAAGAGGACATAGCAGTTAAGTCTTGGTTACTGTTTCTCGCAGTTGCCTTCCTGGGTGTCGCCATTTTGGTTAAGGTGTTCGTCATCCAAATCGGCCAGGCCGATCAATGGCAAAGTAAACGCGAGACCTTTGAACAGCAAGAACGGGTGATAGCCGCCGTCCGAGGTCAAATACTTGCCTCGGATGGCAGTTTGCTGGCTACCTCTGTGCCCGAATATGAGATTCGCTGGGACTCTAAAAGCGATGGTATTGACAAGGCACACTTCGATGAGAAACTGGATTCTCTGGCCACCGGACTGAGTAAGATATTCAAGAATCACACGGCTGCCGAATATGCAGCTATCTTCCAGGACGCCCGGCGTTCCGGCTCGCGATATGCCCTTATAAAGCGCCATGTCTCCTATCCTGAACTCAAGGCATTTCAGGAGCTCCCCATTGCGCGTCTCCATAAATACAAGAGCGGATTTACCATTGAGCGTCAGGATGTTCGAAAGCAACCCTTCGGATTGCTCGCTGCTCGTACTATTGGACTGGAACGCAGCGCCAAGCCGGTGGGCGTTGAGGCATCCTTCGACTCCATACTGGGAGGACAAGACGGAATTCAATTGCAGGAACGATTGGCAGGAAATGTTTGGAAGCCCATTTCGGACGACTACATCCAGGAACCGGTTCCGGGCCTTGATGTGGTAATGGCTCTCGATGTGCATTTGCAAGATATAGCGGAAAGCACCTTAATGGAGCAGGTCACCAAGCACAACGCCGATTGGGGTTGTGCCGTGCTTATGGAAGTAGAAACCGGATTTATTAAGGCGATTGCCAACATTTCCTGGAGCGAAAAAGACCAGCAATACGGTGAGTACTTCAATCACGCCTTTGGAACTCCAATTGAACCGGGATCGACGTTTAAACTCGTATCCGTAATGGCCGCTTTGGAATCCGGGTTGGTATCTCTTGATGAGACTTTTGACACCGGAAAGGGTATTGAGAAATTCTATGGAAGCACCATTCGGGACTCCGACTGGGACAAAGGGGGCTCGGGTGTTTTATCGGTGGAAGAAATCTTTGAAAAGTCGAGCAATATTGGTGTAGCCAAAATCATCGACGCCAAATTCAAGGATAAAAAGCAAGAATACCTCGACGCAATCGCGGCATTGGGAGTTTCTCAAAAACTGGGCATACGGCTCCTTGGCGAGCGTCCGCCTAAAGTGTATCGAAAAGTTGGAGAAGGACAATGGTCAGGAATCAGCCATATATGGATGTCCATTGGCTACGAAGTGGAACAAACACCCCTTCAAACGCTTAGTCTGTACAATGCCGTAGCCAACAACGGTAAAATGATGCTCCCCACTTTTGTAACGGGTTTCCAACGCAATGGACGCCTGTTGCAAGAAGTTAAACCGACCGTTCTACGCGAAGCCGTTTGTAGTCAGTCAACCGTAGCCAAATGCCGCCAGATGATGGAGGGTGTATGCGAAGAAGGCGGCACCGCCGACTACATCTTCAAGAACAGTCCGTACAAAGTAGCAGGAAAAACAGGTACGGCCTGGTTATCCAAAGATGGAGGCTACGTGCATGGTCGATACCGCGCGAGCTTTGTGGGCTACTTTCCGGCCGACAACCCAAAGTATTCCTGCATTGTGGTAGTCAACGATCCACGAGGAGGGTCGTATTACGGAAGTTCCGTGGCCGCGCCTGTTTTCAAACGACTGGCCGATCACATCTATGCTACACAACTTGAGATTCAGGAAGAGGAAATGGTTGATTCATTATCCAAGACTCTAATCCCTATTTCAAAAGGAGGCTATCACCCCGATATTCTTACGGCCTTTCATCACCTCAACATCCCCGTGCAGGACAATAGCCAGTCTGACTGGGTAACGACAAGCACGGGTTCAGACAATGTGGCCATCAAGCCGCTTACGGTAGAGATCAAAAAAGTTCCCGACGTGCGAGGCATGGGGCTCAAAGACGCCATTTATCTACTGGAGAACTGCGGACTCAAAGTTCTGGTAGAGGGACATGGCATGGTCAAAAAGCAAAGCATTTCACCGGGAACCAGCGCCGGATATAATCAAACCATAACCATTACACTGTCGTGAACCGCATCCTATCAGACATACTATACAAGGCAGGACTGGTTGATGTAACAGGTTCCACGGATATTGAAATTTCCTCGATCTGTATTGACTCGCGGAAAGTTGAAAAAGATAGTCTGTTCATAGCCATTCCAGGCACCTTAACTGATGGCCACGACTTCATTGAAAAAGCCATTTCACTAGGAGCCCGGGCGGTAATTTGCGAGAGAGCTCCGGATGAGGTACATGACGGAGTTACCTACATTCGATGCGAAAGCAGCGCTCTTGCTGCTGGTGTGTGCGCCTCGAATTTCTATGATCAGCCATCCGGCAAATTGAAACTCGTAGGAATAACAGGAACCAATGGTAAGACCACTACGGCCACACTCCTTTTCAATTTACTTCGAGAACTGGGATACTCGTGTGGCTTGCTCTCAACCGTGGTGAATCGAATTGACGACGAGGAGATCCAGGCTACTCATACAACTCCCGACCCAGTTTCGCTGAACGAACTGCTGTTTCGCATGGTAGAGCATGGTGTGGAGTACTGCTTCATGGAAGTAAGCTCTCATGCTATCGATCAAAAACGCGTGGCAGGAATCACTTTTGAAGGCGCAGTGTTTACCAACATTACGCACGATCACCTGGACTATCACCAAACCTTCGACGCTTACATCAAAGCGAAGAAGGCACTATTCGACGGTTTGCCGGCCCGAGCCTTTGCAATCATCAATGGAGACGATAAGCGTCATCAGGTAATGGTACAGAACTGCAAGGCTCGTATAAAAACATTTGCATTGAAGAATATGGCCGATTACAAGGCCAAGGTTTTGGAGAATCAATTCAGTGGCCTCCACTTGCATATCAACAATCTGGATTTGTACAGCAAACTTGTGGGAGGGTTCAACGCGTACAATTTGTTGGCCGTATGGGCCGTAACCCAGGAACTGGAGCTTGATCCACTGGAAGTGCTTACGGCTCTTTCGGTGCAAGATAGCGTTGCCGGACGGTTCCAGTACATGCGCTCCAACTCGCAAATCACTGCCATCATCGATTACGCCCACACGCCTGATGCTCTTAAAAATGTGCTAGCCACAATCAAGGACATCCGCACGGGAAATGAGCAGGTGATTACGGTTGTGGGTTGCGGTGGAAACCGCGATAAAGAAAAGCGTCCGGTCATGGCACGAATTGCCGCTGAATTGAGTGATAAAGTTATTCTCACATCCGACAATCCACGAAATGAAGACCCCGAGGTAATCCTCAGTGAAATGAAGGGGGGGCTGGACCCTACCCAGGTAGCGCGTTCCATCACACTATCGGATCGAAAGGAAGCGATCAAGATCGCTTGCTCTTTGGCGAATGCCGGAGACATCATACTCGTAGCCGGAAAAGGACACGAGACATACCAGGAAATACAAGGAATTAAACACCCATTCGACGATTTGGCCGTGGTGGGAGAAACCTTCAAAATGCTCAATAAGTAATGCTGTATCACTTTTTTGAATATCTGCAAAACAACTTCAATACCCCCGGAGCCGGACTCTTCCAGTTCATCTCATTCCGGGCAGCCCTGAGCATTATTATCTCGCTGATTATCAGCATGGTATTTGGCGGTCGCCTCATACGCATCCTGCAGAAACAACAGGTAGGAGAAATTGTACGGGATCTTGGTTTGGAAGGCCAATTGCAAAAGCAAGGCACGCCAACCATGGGAGGACTGATCATTCTTGCCTCTATTCTCATTCCTACACTCCTGGTTGCCGATCTCACCAATATCTATATCCAAATCATGCTCATTGCTACAGTATGGTTGGGCGGTATTGGTTTTTTGGACGACTACATCAAGGTGTTCAAGAAAGACAAGAAAGGACTGGCCGGTAAGTTCAAGGTAATTGGACAGATCGGTGTGGGAATCATCGTGGGAACCATGCTGTACTGCAGTGATGATGTGAAGCTGAAGTCAAAGGTTGACGACACCCCAACTCCACATATTGAAGAGGTGATGGCCAATGCTGAGGGTGGCACTTCCAATCCGGAACTCTGGATGGAACAAAGCACCTCGAAAACCACCTTGCCATTTGTCAAAAACAACGAGTTCGACTATGCCTGGTTGGTAAGCTGGATGGGAGACGAGGCCCAGGACTGGGTATGGATAGTATTCATCCCCATTGTAATCCTGATTGTTACCTCAGTGTCCAATGGCGCCAACATGACCGATGGTCTTGACGGACTAGCTACCGGCACATCGGGCATCATTGGGGTCACCCTTGCTTTCTTGGCTTATGTGTCCGGTAACTACATTTTTGCCGATTACCTCAACATTATGTACATCCCCAGTTCAGGTGAGCTGGTAGTGTTTATAAGCGCCTTTGTTGGTGCGTGCGTGGGGTTCCTGTGGTACAACTCCTTTCCCGCCCAGGTATTTATGGGTGACACGGGAAGTCTGGCTCTCGGCGGCATCATCGCCGTATTTGCCATTGCCATTCGCAAGGAGCTGTTAATCCCCATCCTTTGTGGGGTATTCTTAATCGAGAATTTGTCGGTAGTCATGCAAGTGACCTACTTCAAATACACCAAGAAAAAATACGGCGAGGGTCGTCGCATTTTCCGCATGGCACCCCTTCACCATCACTTCCAAAAACTGGAGATGCACGAGGCTAAAATCGTTTCACGCTTCTGGATTGTAGGATTGATGTTGGCCGTAATCACACTGGTAACCCTCAAAATCCGGTAATGAGTCAACGCATTACCATACTGGGCGGTGGAGAAAGCGGGACCGGAGCGGCGGTGCTGGCAAAGAAACTGGGAAACCAAGTATTCCTCTCGGATGCGGGAGGTATAAAGACGAAATACAAAGACGTTCTTTCACATCATGGTATCGAATGGGAAGAGGGCGGGCATTCGCCAAATAGAATTCTGGACAGCGACCTGGTAATCAAAAGTCCCGGAATTCCTGAGAAGGCTCCAATCATCAAGGAATTGAATGTACGCAACATCCCCTGGATCGATGAAATCGAATATGCTTACCAACACACCAATGGTAAGATCATCGCAATCACCGGAAGTAACGGAAAAACCACAACCACCTTGCTCACGCATCACATGCTGGTGAATGCAGGGCTGGATGTTGGACTGGGCGGCAACATCGGAAAGAGCTTTGCTCTGCAGGTGGCCGAGCGTGACCGTGACTATTGGGTACTCGAAGTAAGTAGTTTTCAGTTGGATGGCACGCGTACGTTCAGACCGTACATCGCCATACTGATGAATATCACTCCAGATCACCTCGACCGGTATAACTAC
The DNA here is from genome assembly GCA_020437755.1 of Flavobacteriales bacterium. Classification (GTDB taxonomy): domain Bacteria; phylum Bacteroidota; class Bacteroidia; order Flavobacteriales_D; family Sanyastnellaceae; genus JADFAK01. The sequence goes on along the minus strand of JAGQVX010000008.1, from coordinate 8,393 downwards.
GATTTTCAGAATTACATCGATTCGAAGATGCGCATTACGCGCAACCAAACCCCATCCGATCACCTGATTTTCTGGCAGGAAGACCCTGTCATAGTGAAGGAACTAAGTGAAAAACCAACACGAGCAACGTGCTATCCATTTGCCCTTGTGGCCGAAAAAACAGCCGATTGGAAAGGAGCCCGTGTGAATAATGAAGAATTAGAAATACAAACCATCAATAACCAACTGACTATGTCAATACATGATTTGGCTTTAAAAGGAAAGCACAACCTATTCAACTCCATGGCATCGGGAGTAGCAGGGCGTATTTTGGAACTGCGCAAAGAAGTTGTGCGCGACAGCCTCACCCACTTTGAAAACATTGAGCACCGACTCGAATTTGTTGCGAAAGTTGCCGGAATCACCTTCATCAACGACAGCAAAGCCACCAACGTCAACTCTACCTGGTACGCACTAGAAAGCATGGACAAGCCGGTGATATGGATTGCCGGAGGAGTAGACAAAGGCAATGATTATAACGAACTCATGCCACTCGTACAGGAGCGTGTTAAGGCTCTGATTTGTTTGGGAAAAGACAACAGTAAACTGCACGAAGCCTTCGGGGGTGTAGTAGATCAGATTGTGGACGCTGAAAGTGCTCAAGAAGCGGTAAACCTCGCTTATGAACTGGGGTACAAAGGAGATGCTGTATTGCTATCACCTGCTTGTGCCAGCTTCGATCTGTTCGAAAGCTATGAAGACCGCGGACACCAATTCAAACAAGCAGTAAGAAGTCTGTAAGTACCATGCAAACCCTGCTCAGTAAAGTTAAAGGAGACAAGGTCATTTGGATGATCGTACTGATTCTGTCGGTCGTATCCCTGTTGGCAGTGTACAGCTCAATTTCGAGTCTGGCACTGAAAGCGGGTGGAAACTCCTTTAAGTTCTTGCTGAAGCATGGGGTTATGCTGGCTATGGGATTTGGATTGATTTACGTCATCCACAACATCCCATCGAAGTACTTTTCCAAGTTATCTCAACTGTTTATTTGGGTTGCAGCAATCATGCTGCTACTTACATTAATCGTGGGTATTGAGGTGAATGAAGCCAAGCGTTGGCTCCGCATTCCGGGGTTAGCTCTGACCTTTCAAACCTCCGACTTCGCCAAGGTTGTACTCATTGTTTACGTGGCTCGCATGCTCAATGTGAAACGCACACAGCTGCACGACTTTAAAAACGGTGTACTCCCCATATTGGCCTGGATAGGTGTAATCTGCGCCTTGATCCTTCCAGCCGATTTTTCGACTGCAGCCATGTTGGGATTCATTTGCTTTGTGATGCTTATGGTTGGAGGAGTGCCCTTCAAGCACCTGTTAAAGGTAATGGGGATCATCGCAGGAGCGTTGGGGATTATTTATCTGCTGGGAACTACCAACGGGGAGACTTTTCCTCGATTTGGCACGTGGAAGCAGCGTATAGATACGTTTTTCAACACTGGTGAGGGCGATTCAGATCCAAGCGAAACGTATCAAATTGATCGTGCGCAATTTGCGATATACGATGGCGGACTTTTCCCGGCCGGCGCCGGAAGTGGATCGGCGCGTAACTTCCTACCTCACCCCTATTCTGATATGATCTTCGCGTTTATCATCCAGGAATACGGTTCGATTTTCGGAGCGATTGGATTGGTTTTTCTGTACATCATTCTGATGTATCGGTGTGTAAAAATGGCAAACAAAAGCCCGAGTCACTTCGGGGGACTGGCTGTAGTTGGTCTGGGTTTCATGATGGTTTTCCAGGCCATGATTAACATGGGAGTTGCAGTTAACATTCTCCCCACTACAGGTCAGCCGTTGCCAATGGTAAGTATGGGAGGAACCTCCATACTCTTCACCGCGCTAGCCCTGGGCATTATACTGTCCATCAGTAGATTGGTGTACAACAGCGAAGAAAATGAAGAAGGAGAAGAAAACACCGTAAAAGGCAATCATCTCAACACCCCAAAAGAACCGGAGCATGGGATCGCCTAGAGTCATCATAAGCGGAGGAGGCACCGGGGGACATATCTTTCCGGCGGTGGCTATTGCCAATGCCATCAAAGCCCTTGAGCCTAACGCCGACATTTTATTTGTGGGTGCCAAAGGCAAGATGGAAATGGAGAAAGTTCCTGCAGCGGGTTACCCTATTCGCGGTTTGTGGATATCGGGCCTTCAGCGCAAGCTAACCCCTCAAAACCTTGCCTTCCCGTTTAAGGTCATCAGCAGTCTGATCAACGCCCGCAAGATTATCAAAGAGTTTAAACCCCAAATCGCTATTGGCGTTGGTGGTTTTGCAAGTGGTCCTTTGTTGAAAGCTGCAGCTTCGATGGGGATTCCAACCATGATCCAGGAACAAAACTCTTTTCCCGGGATCACGAACAAAATCCTGGCGCCCAAGGCACGCAAAATCTGCGTTGCTTATGACGGTATGGAGAAGTGGTTTCCAGAAAAGTCGATTATTAAAACCGGAAATCCGGTGCGAAGAGAAATGGTTGCCATTGAAGGCAAACGCCAGACTGCCGAATCCCACTTCAACCTGAAGCCCGGGATTACAACCCTGTTTTTTATGGGGGGGAGTCTGGGCGCTCGTACAATCAATCATGCCGTTAAAGCCATGCTTCCGCGACTGGCCAACCTGGATGTCCAAGTCATTTGGCAAACGGGAAAACTGTATCACCAACAAGCCTTGGAAGATGTTCGGCAGGCAGAAGCTTCCAATATCCGCGTACACGAGTTTATCCGGGAGATGGATTTGGCGTATGCCGCCGCCGATATCATCATATCACGAGCAGGTGCCATGAGCATATCTGAACTGTGCCTCATTGGCAAACCCGCCATATTTGTTCCGCTGCCTCATGCAGCGGAGGATCATCAAACCAAGAATGCCCAGGCTCTCGTAGATCGAAATGCAGGGATTCTCGTGAAGGATGCTCAATGTATTGAAGAACTCCCGACGGTGCTCGAGCAATTGATTTCAGACCTGGATCGACGTGACCGACTTGGTACCGAAATTCTCAGACTTGGACTCCCCGGAGCAGACGAAGAAATTGCCCGAATTGCACTCAACATTATTGACCACAACTGATGGATTGGCGCGCGGGCACATATCTCTACTTCCTCGGAATCGGTGGCATTGGTATGAGCGCATTGGCGCGCTATTTTAATACCCATGGTCATAAGGTAAGTGGATTTGACCGCACCCCCACCCCGCTCACCAACAAGCTGCAGAAAGAGGGAATTGCCATTCATTTTACCGATTCAGAGGCAGATATTCCCGGGTACATCCGCGAAAACCGAGAAAACACCTTAGTTGTACGAACTCCGGCTATAAAGGAAGACAACCGTGAGTGGCACTATTTGCGGTCTGAGGGATACACTATCAGGAAACGCTCAGAGATACTCGGCTCCCTTGTGGCATCAACTGTGGGATTGGCGGTCGCCGGAACCCATGGCAAGACCACCATTTCAACCATGCTTGCCCACATCCTCACTTCCTCCGGGGTGGGATGTAACGCATTCCTGGGGGGCATTGCGTCCAACTACGGAACCAACTATTTGGCGAATGCCAAATCACAACTTACCGTAGTCGAAGCCGATGAATTTGATCGTTCATTCCTCACCCTCAATCCGACTTACGCCATTATTTCGTCGCTCGATGCCGATCACCTCGATATATATGACAATGCTGAAGAACTGCGCGATACGTTCATCCAATTCGGAAAACAAGTTCGTGAAAACGGCGTACTCCTAACCCGCCTGGAGCTCGATATACATGATCCTTTCAAGGCTAAGCACCTCCACTATTCCGCGCAGTCACCCACCGATTTTTTTGCTTCTGATATCCGCGTAGAAAATGGGCGTTTTGTATTTACCCTGCACCTGCAGAACAAGGCATTAGAGAATTGTGAGCTTGGGATTCCGGGCAGGCACAATATCGAAAATGCGGTAGCTGCGGCCGGAATAGCGTACCTCAATGGTGCGTCACCTGAAGATATAAAGTCTGCCCTATCCTCCTTTGCAGGTGTCTATCGACGTTTTGATATTCATGTCCGAAACGACCGGCATGTGTATGTGGACGACTACGCGCACCATCCTACTGAGTTGCGTGCGTGCATCTCGGCATTGCGCGAGTTATACCCAGGCCGCAAGGTTGCCGGTATCTTCCAACCCCACTTATTCTCACGTACGCGAGACTTTGCAGATGGCTTTGCCGATGCTCTTTCAGGATTGGACGAAGTGATCCTGCTCCCCATCTATCCGGCGCGGGAAAAACCCCTTCCCGGAATTGATTCACAAATGCTTCTGAATAAAATCTCCAACACCCCCTGTAGAGTGGTTCAAAAAAGTGAGTTATTGGGTGAATTGGAGTCATTGGATTTCGACGTATTGGTGACCCTGGGAGCCGGGGACATCGATCAATTGGTTAATTCCATAACTCACTGGTTAACAACATGAAACGAGGCTTAGTCATAGGAACATGGGTATTGATCATTGCTGCGGCGATGGTCTTGCTGGGTTTCGTACGTGCCTCAAATCAGGAGTCTATTTGCTGGAAACTGGACATCGACATCTCCCATCAGGATCAGGTCTTGTTTGTGAGTGAAACGCTTCTTCGTCAGCAAATCGCCGAACAAATGGGCACTTTGGAAGGCACTGCCATGACATCGATACAATCGGAAGGCATTCGCCAAATAGTATTGAACAACCCGGGAGTTAGCGATGCCATCGTTCACAAAACGCTGGACGGCCGTGTGCACGTTGAAGCTCATCAACGGGCTCCCTTGTGTCGAATAATGAATGCCGATGGTTCAGGCTTTTACCTCGACAAGGAAGGGTGGATTATTCCACTATCGTCGCGATACACCGCGCATGTCCCGGTATTTCTGGGTGCGTTACATGAATCGCCAAAGGCTTTGTGTGTGGAACAACTGGAACGTGATGAACAGTTGGACCAAACCTACCTCGACGAAATTCTCAAGGTTGCCAACTACGTTCAGGAAAATGAATTTCTGAGTGCTCTTGCAGACCATTTTTGGATCGGAAAGAACGGAGACTTTGTGATGATTCCTCGGATAGGCGACCACGAAATTGTGATCGGTGAAGTAACCGACCTGAACAAGAAAATGAAAAAACTGGAGGCGTTCTATTCAAAGACCGTCAACAAAACCAACTTGAATAAGTACCAAACGATTAATCTAAAATTCCGCGATCAGGTGGTATGCACACGCAAACCCTGGCAGTAACACGACATCACATGGAACAAGAAATTATTGTAGGACTCGACATCGGTACCACCAAGATTGCCTGTCTGGTGGGACGCAAAAACGAACACGGCAAGATCGAAATCCTGGGAATGGGTAAAACCGATTCACTGGGCGTAAGTCGTGGTGTGGTCTCGAACATCGAAAAAACGGTTAGTGCTATCACTGAAGCCGTTCGTCAGGCAGAAGCTTCTTCGGGAGTGGACATCCGTGTGGTAAACGTGGGAATTGCCGGACAGCACATCAAGAGTCTGCAGCACCGCGGTATTCACACCCGTGATTCTTATGAAGACGAGATCACGCGCCAGGACATTGATGCCCTGATCGATGACATGCACAAATTGGTCATGCTTCCGGGTGAAGAGATCATTCATGTTCTTCCGCAGGAATATACCGTGGACAATGAGCAAGGCATCAAGGATCCTATCGGGATGTCGGGGGTTCGCCTTGAAGCCAATTTCCACATCATTACCGGCCAAATTGCCGCGGCGAAAAACATTTACAAGTGTGTGTCGAAGGCAAATCTGGAAGTAGATCAATTGATTCTCGAGCCCTTGGCCAGTTCCGAAGCGGTTTTGAGCGAAGAAGAAAAAGAAGCGGGAGTGGTATTGGTCGATATCGGTGGTGGTACAACCGACATCGCAATTTTCCAGGATGGCATCATTCGCCACACTGCAGTGATTCCTTTTGGAGGTAACGTGATTACAGAGGATATCAAAACCGGCTGCACCATTATGCACAATCAGGCCGAGTTGCTCAAAATCAAGTTTGGATCAGCTTTAGGCGGAGAAAACAAAGAAAACGAAGTCGTGTGTATTCCGGGATTGCGCGGACGAGAGCCTAAGGAAATCTCGTTGAAAAACCTCGCGAATATCATCCAGGCTCGCATGGAAGAAATCGTAGAACACGTTTACTACGAGATCAAAAACAGCGGCTTTGAAAAGCAAATGATCGGTGGAATCGTAGTGACAGGAGGTGGATCGCAATTGCGCCATATTCAGCAGTTGTTTGAGTACATCACCGGTATGGATTGCCGCATTGGCTATCCAAACGAACATTTGGCCAAAGCACCATCCGAAGACATTATCAGCCCTTCATACTCAACAGGTGTCGGACTGGTTATTAAAGGATACGAGAGCTTGAAATCGCATGGAACCAAAGGCAATTTCAAGGACGTGGCTCAGGAGCAGACATCAAAAGGAGCAAGCAGCTTCATTTCAAAGATTAAAACCTGGTTTGAAGAAGAATAAGCATTTGCCGGTATCGGCAGCAAATTGGTAACAGAACACATAAAAACGGCAATAAAATGGACGGAAACTCAGCAGATTTGATGCGATTCAACCTCCCTAAAGATCACTCTTCGATCATTAAAGTGATTGGAGTAGGTGGCGGTGGAAGTAACGCAGTCAACTACATGTACGAGCAAGGAATCAAGGGAGTTGATTTCATAGTGTGCAACACAGACGAACAAGCACTCGACAGCAGTCCGGTGCCTACAAAAATCCAACTCGGAGCTACGCTTACATCAGGACGTGGTGCGGGATCTATTCCCGAAGTAGGTAAGAACGCAGCAGTCGAAACGCTGGATGAAATCAAGGACCTCCTTTCGGAAAATACCACCATGGTATTCGTTACTGCAGGGATGGGTGGAGGAACCGGAACCGGAGCCGCACCGATCATTGCACGCGCAGCTAAGGAAATGGGGATCCTCACCGTTGGTATTGTGACCGTTCCGTTCCTCTTCGAGGGCCGCAAACGAATGACTCAGGCCGATTTCGGTCTGGAAGAAATGCGCGATGCTGTGGATACCCTGTTGATCATTAAGAACGACAAATTGCGTGAACTGTTTGGCAACCTCACCTTGAAAGGAGCGTTCTCGCAGGCCGACGAAGTGCTTTGCACTGCGGCAAAAGGGATTGCTGAAGTGATTACGCTTACCGGTGAGATCAACGTTGATATGAACGACGTGAACACCGTAATGCGCAACAGTGGTGTTGCCATTATGGGATCGGGTAAAGCTGCTGGGGAAGAAAGAGCCATGCGTGCCGTTACGGAAGCTCTCGAATCACCACTCCTAAATGACAATGATATTAACGGAGCCAATTTCGTGCTGCTGAACATCACTTATGGAACTCAGGAAGTCCTCATGGATGAGATCATGGAAATCACCGATCACATCCAGGAAAAAGCCGGTATGAGTGCCGAAGTAATTTGGGGCTACGGACCCGATCAATCACTTGATGATCAGCTATGTGTTACGGTAATTGCAACCGGTTTCCAGGCGCATGAGGTAGATGCAGGTTTGCCGGTTCAGGCTCCCAAAAAGGAGATTTATGTGTTGGGACAAGATGAACTGAAGGAGATTACTTCAAAAGTTACCAAACCTACCCAAACGCAACCGGGAACCGCACACCGTGAGGTGCAAATCGAGCAGCCCACGGAACAGGAGCCCTACCTGATTCGCAAAGAAGAAACTCCTGAGCCCGCTGAGGAATCCGTTCATGCACAAGAAGAAGTGGAAGACCTTCCGCAGGCAGTAACTCCTCCCGCACTTCCCATTCAGCCCACTCCCCCAGCTTTGCCGGTGAGCGAGACTGAACAAGAAGAAGTGTCGGAAGAAGAAACGACCAATGCCGAGGCCCAGCCCAATCTTTTCGGCGACTGGAGCTATCAAGCGCCCGAAATCGAAGAACCGGAAACCGCAGCTGAACCCGTGAATGAAGAAAAGGCAGAAGTTCGCTATTACGATTTAGACGCCGACGAGTTGGAAACAACTGCCGATGCTCCAGATACGAGCAACCTCAAGATTCAGTCGGGCGATAGCACCGTACATTTTGAGGACCGTCCATCACGCGAAAAGCTCAATGCCCGCAACATGGATCGTGCTTCGCGCATCAAAGATCTTACGCTCAAGCTCAAAACTCCTTCGGGTCTGGCCGATTTGGAAAACGAACCTGCGTACCGTCGCAAGAACGTCCAACTCGACGACACCCCTAGGTCTGACCAGTCCAATGTTTCCCGATTCACCCTTTCCGAAGAGGTGGATGAGAATGGCAATAAAGAAGTGAAGTTGAAGGAAAACAATCCCTTCCTCCACGACAATGTAGATTAAGTC
>JAGQVX010000089.1 GCA_020437755.1 Flavobacteriales bacterium | reverse complement strand
CCTCCTTGATACCTTTCTCCAGGGTATTTGGGTAGGGTAGGCATTCGCCAAATACAAGCTGCATTCTGACAATAAATCACCCATGTTGACATACAATTAAGGTCTGTTTTTGGATGACTTATAGCTCGCTTCAAACTCCTTTATAGGCAGGTGTCAATAATGTCATATGAACCCCACTTGTACATTTGCCGAATCGCACTTTCTTAACCACGTTTTCACCAAAGCCATTGTCATAAATTAAATGGTCGATCGTTATACAAAGGTGTGATATCGTGATCTTTACTGCATGAATTTCAGGGTCGTTTTCGTTGTGATCCTCGGTTTGGCATGCGCCAAATGGAGCGCCGGGCAAACCATCAATCTGATGGATACCCTAGGTGTGGTGTTTCGAAATGAGCCGAAACTGCAGTTCACCTGGGATTCACGAAATTCATTCATCAATGGCAACGGGGCTTCAATTTTCGGGATAAAGCTGGGTGCCGCATTTGGGGAATCCCTCGACATTGGCCTCGGCTATAACTGGCTCTATAACGATGTGAATACGGCCATCCCCATCAATGAATCCGGAAAAACGGCCCAGGCACAATTGGTCTTTCGCTACGTTGCGCCCTATTTCAATTATTCCTTCTACCACAAACGCAAATGGCTCGTGTCCATTCCCGTGCAACTGGGGGTGGGAATGACCCGCCAACAGTATGTCAATGAGGTAGGACAAAAGGTGAAGATCCATCAAGGGTGGGTGATGCTTTATGAACCGGCTATGGTGCTGGAGTATCAGGTGCTCCCGTTTATCGGCATCGGCGGTGGTGTGGGCTACCGGTTGATGCTCAAAAACAACCGCCAAATTGATCAAACCTTCACCGCACCAATCTACAAACTGAACTTCAATGTAAAATTTGGGGTGCTTTATCAGCAGATTCAAGAGCGTGGATGGCTCCGATGATGTATTTTTGACCCAATGTCTGATTTTGATCTCCGAAAAGAAGCAAGCCAATCTTCTGACAAGGAAATAGAACGTGTTCTGCGTCCCAAAGAGTTTGAAGATTTTACCGGCCAACCTGCCGTTCTGGAAAACCTGCGCATTTTTGTCCAGGCCGCCCGCCAACGTGGGGAAGCGCTTGATCATGTGCTGCTTCACGGACCTCCCGGACTGGGAAAAACCACCCTCGCCAATATTGTGGCCAATGAAATGGGTGTCAACATTAAAGTGACCTCGGGTCCGGTATTGGATAAACCGGGCGATCTCGCCGGACTCCTCACTAACCTCGAGGAGAACGACGTGCTGTTCATCGACGAAATCCATCGTCTGAGTCCGGTGATTGAAGAGTACCTCTACAGTGCTATGGAGGACTATTGCATCGATTTGGTCATCGATTCCGGTCCGGCGGCAAGAACCGTTCAGATTACGCTGAATCCCTTTACGCTCATCGGCGCTACCACGCGGTCAGGATTGCTCACAGCACCCTTGCGCGCGCGGTTTGGCATCAATAGCCGACTCAATTACTACGATTCCAAAACACTCACCATGATTGTGGAGCGTAGTGCCGATATTCTCGAAATTGCCATTTCTGAGGAGGCAGCCTACGAAATTGCACGTCGTAGCCGGGGAACTCCCCGTATTGCCAATGCCCTCCTGCGCCGAGTGCGCGACTTTGCGCAAATCAAAGGCGATGGCAGTATCAATATGGAGATTACCACCCTTTCGCTCGACGCTCTGAACGTGGATGAGCATGGACTCGATGAAATGGACAACCGCATCCTTACGGCCATTATTGACAAATTTTCGGGTGGTCCGGTGGGGCTTAATACTATTGCTACAGCCGTGGGCGAACAAAGTGATACCCTTGAAGAGGTGTATGAGCCATTCCTCATTCAGGAAGGGTTCCTGGTGCGCACTCCAAGGGGCCGTCAGGTTACCGAACTGGCTTATAGGCATCTCGGAAAAAACCGCGGACTGAATTCCGGAACGTTATTTTAAGGGTGGATTCAAGGCAATCCTCTAATGCATGGAATGAACACTCGTGAGCGGCATACTCAGTTCATTAAGTCCCTCTCGCGTGAGTTGGGTTTTCTTTCCTGTGGCATTTCTAAAGCTGATTTTCTCGAAGATGAAGCTCCGCGTCTCGAAGCGTTTTTGGAGATGGGGGCACAAGGCCAAATGGGGTATCTCGAGCGCAATTTCGACAAGCGCCTCGATCCACGGCTACTCGTTCCCGGTGCCCGTTCGGTAGTCTCGCTACTTTACAACTATTACTCCCCGGAACGCCCCGAAATGAATGATTCCCTGCGCATTTCGAGCTATGCCTATGGCACAGATTATCATCTGGTAGTCAAAGACAAGTTGAAGGAATTGCTCAATACCATCAATCGGGAAATAGGCGAAGTAAGCGGCCGAATGTTTGTCGATTCAGCGCCTGTACTTGAGAAGGCCTGGGCAGCCCGTTCGGGATTGGGATGGGTGGGTAAGCATACCAACCTCATTTCGAAAAAAGTAGGCTCGTATTTTTTTCTGGCCGAACTCATTATCGATCTTGATCTCGTTCCCGATGCGCCGGTTACCGATCACTGCGGGTCGTGCACGAGATGTATTGATGCTTGTCCCACCGGCGCCATTATCCAGCCCTATGTTGTGGATGGCAGCAAATGCATCAGCTACTTCACGATTGAACTGAAAGATGAACTCCTTCCGGTCGAATGGAAAGGAAAGTGGGACGATTGGATTTTCGGTTGCGACGTGTGTCAGGAGGTTTGTCCGTGGAATCGATTTTCCACTCCGCACAACGAACCCGCTTTTGAACCCCGCGCCGAATTGTTGGAGATGTCACGTTCCGATTGGGAAAATCTTACAGAAGAGGCATTCAGGCGCCTGTTCAAAGATTCACCGGTGAAGCGAACGGGTTATAAAGGGTTGATGCGAAATATAAACTTCCTGTCGTCCGATTGAAAATCGATCCGCAGCTTTAAGATGTGGGTCGTACCGCCTTGACTAAGCGGGGAGTGCAGCGAAAGAGGTGCGAATAATGTCCCGGTATTTATAACCGAACTGGCTCATGCACCAGGCTCTAAGCAACTCCAATTCTTCTTTTTGAACCCATTTAATGGCTTTCTGAAGCTCCTTGCGGAATAAGATTCTGTCGAAGCTTACTTTCATGAGAACTTTCTTGCAGAATTCTAACATTTTTCCAGGCTTTTTGGGAATGCGCTCATAAAGATACTTGCTAATCCGATCCTTATCAATTGAGACATATTCCAGTTGTTAACAATCTCACTTTTAATGCAGCTGTTCCAGCAGTGCATTTCCTTCTTCCTTTGTCCCTTGGGGGTGTTCCTTCAAGCGACGAGCCCCTGGCTATAACGCCAGTGATTCAAATATATTGCAGTTGTGTATATCTCCGGAAAACACAGCCGGTTTTTAGAACTTTTTAACGGGTAAACAGGAAGAGAAAGTGGAGTGGAACAAGCCTCACTTACCGTTCTCTCAGTCGCTTATATGCTTTGATCGCAACCATGAGGATTACCGCAATTCCGAGGATCGAAAGGATGCCCCACATCCAGCTCAGCGAGTCGCGCTTTACTATAAGAAAGACCACCGCAATCAGAATAATGGTGGGAATTTCGTTGAGCATTCGCAAACGGGTAGAGGTAAGGCGCGAGGTCCCGGCTGCTAGTCGGCGGATAATCACTTCCCCCCATACCTGGTACAGCAACAACAAAAACACGAATGTGAGCTTCACATGCATAAAGGGCAATTGCAGATAAGCGGGAAACTTGATCAGTAGCCAGATACCCCAGATTAACGTCAGAATTGCCGAAGGCCAGGTAATGATATACCACAACCGCCGCTCCATAATAATGTACTGCCGTGTGAGAATATCACGCTCGGGCTGTTCCTTCAGTTCGGCTTCCTTGTGGTACACAAACAACCGAAAAATGTAGAACAGTCCGGCAAACCAGGTGACTACGAAAATAATGTGAAGGGATTTGAGAATTCCGGGATCCATTAGGCAAAATTAGCTTTCGGGAGGGGAAATAGGACGTATCTTTGCCCAAAGTTTTTTACAATGCCCAAAACGATCAACGCGAGTCAAACACTTGCAACTACCTCACACATCGTTCTGCCCGAGAATACCAATACACTCGGCAATCTCATGGGAGGTCAACTTCTCAACTGGATGGACATTACAGCGGCCATTTCGGCTCATCGTCATTGCCGCAGAGTAGTGGTGACAGCCGCCGTCAACAATGTGTCTTTTGCGCATCCTATCAAATTGGGAGATATTGTGACCATCGAAGCCAAGGTTTCGCGGGCGTTCAATTCGAGCATGGAGGTGTATATGCAGGTATTTGTCGAAGACCACGTTACCGGCGCACGCACCATTTGCAACGAGGCGATGTACACTTTTGTGGCGGTAGATCAATTGGGGAATCCCATCAATGTGCCCGATTTGGTTCCTGAAACACCTGAAGAACAACGACGATACGACGGGGCCTTGCGCCGCCGCCAGTTGCGACTCATTCTCGCGGGTAAACTGAAACCGGTAGATGCTACCGAGCTCAAGGCTCTTTTTGAATAGTCGACAGCGCTTCGGTTAAAGCGTCTATAATACGTTGGGGTGGGATGTGTGAAATGCAGCGTTCTTCTCCCTTTCCGTACTTACACGAATTGCCCAGTTTCGAACAGGGACGTTTGGTCAGTCCTTCGGGCTCGAGGATGCTGGAGGCAGGATGTGGACGGTAGGGGTACATGCCCAATGACGGCGTGGTACAGCCCCATACCGAGATAACGCATTTGGCGAATGCCGCAGCAATATGCATCAAACCGGTATCACCGGCCACTACGAGGGTAGCTTTTTGAATCACAGCTGCCGATTCCATGATCGATAAGGTTCCGCATGTATCCGTGACATTCGTGGGGCATTGATCCGTGAGCCATTTGGCGACTGCCATATCTTCCTTGCCTCCTAACAACACCACCGGAATAGGTGCCGAGCGGGTAATTTCAAGCAACTGGGCTCGGGTCATACGCTTGCCTTCGTGCGCTCCTCCTACCGCCAATGCACAAAAATCACCGGCTGGAAGGATTTGGGAGGTATCCACTTTATGGGCCACGCCCTCAGGAAGAAACAGTTCGAGGCCTTTGCCGTCATCCTCTGTTCCAAAGGCTTTGATGGTATCAAGATAGCGGTCCACAATGTGCTTGTCGGGCATGCGATTGATGCCAAAATTCACCAACAACCACTTTTGAAAATTGAGCTTGTCCAAGGTAAAGGCGAGCACCTTTAGCTCACGCTTGACCATAGCGCTTCGAATATTGCGGTGCAAATCCACTATATAATCGTAGCCCTCAGCCTTAAGATCGGACATCACCTCGGCCGTGGCCTTTTCAATGGTATAGACCTTTTCCACATAAGGATGGCTTTCCACGAGGGGTGCATATGCCTTTTTGGTAAGGTAATGAATGACCACCTCGCCATCGAGTTGCTCGTACAATCGACGGATGACGGGGGTGGTGAGCACAATGTCTCCAATGCTGCTGAAGCGGATAATCAATATTCGGGTAGCCGACACGCGGCAAAAGTAGTTGAAATGCGTCTCACGCGCGCCTCTTTACAAATTTTGCTTTTGCATTCCGCCTTTCAGAACAACGCCTATTTTTGCCGCATGGTTTTAACCGATACACATAGTCACCTCTACCTCGGACAGTTTGATGAAGACCGCCAACAGGTCATGATTCGCTGCGATGAACACGGGGTGAAGCGCATTTTTCTTCCCAATATCGATCTCGAGTCGGTACCGGCCATGAATAAGCTTGTAGCTTCCAATCCCGATCGGTTTTTCCCCATGATGGGCCTGCATCCTTGTTCGGTTGATGCCGGATTTGAAGACGTATTGGCGACCATGAGGGAGGAGCTTTCAACCCAACGGTATTGCGCTGTGGGGGAGATTGGGATTGATATGTACTGGGACAAAACCACCTTGCCGCTTCAGCAGGAAGCTTTTCGGATTCAAGTGGGTTGGGCCAAAGAGCTGGCTTTACCCATTGTGATTCATGCCCGCGACTCGTTTGATGAATTGTTCGACTTACTCGACGAGCTCAATGATGACCGTTTACGAGGGGTGTTTCATTGTTTTACCGGTAGTGTAGAACAGGCGAAACGCGTGTTGGATTACGGCGGATTTATGCTGGGCATAGGCGGGGTGGTGACCTTTAAGAACAGCGGATTGGATCATGTGGTGAAGGAACTTCCGCTCGATAAGCTGGTGCTGGAGACGGATGCCCCTTACCTGGCGCCGCATCCTCATCGTGGAAAACGCAATGAATCGTCGTATGTGAGCATCGTAGCGCAAAAAGTGGCCGATCTTCATGAGACCACATTGGAAAGAATTGCGGAAATTACCACCGCAAACAGTTTTGAGCTGTTCAAAATGTAGTTAGAACTGTAAAAAATTATTCCGCAGTTGCGTCTTTTGAAATGCAGGTTTTAAGGGGCGCCATTCGGCAAATGAAAACGCAGATGGATTCCATTCCTTCGATACTCATCATTTATACCGGTGGTACCATCGGTATGGCGCGCGATGCGGAATCGGGCAGTTACAAGGCGTTCGAGATGGACGCGCTGTTTCGGCATTTCCCCGAGCTCGAGGGGTGCCAGGCAAAACTCAGCACCTGGTCGTTTGAGGAGCCTTTGGATTCTTCGGATATTGATATTTCGATATGGGTAAAATTGGCCCACGTTATTCATGAGCGCTACAATGATTTCGATGGATTCGTGGTTCTACATGGGACCGACACGATGGCGTACACAGCATCGGCGTTGAGTTTTATGCTGCAGGACCTGGCTAAGCCCGTTATCATTACCGGAAGTCAGTTGCCTGTGGGAGTGTTGCGAACAGATGGAAAAGAGAACTTGATAGGAGCCATTGAAATAGCATCCGCCAAATGGCGTGGTCACGCAAGAGTGCCTGAAGTAGCGATATACTTTGGTAGCTCACTGTACCGTGGAAACCGCGCACAAAAGTTCAACACCGAAGGGTTTGAGGCCTTTGCCAGCTTCAATCATCCTCCGTTGGTTGAGGTTGGAATTCACATGGTTTTTCGTGATGATGTAATACTGCGTCCCGTAGATGGGGACTTACAGATGTGCGATAAAATGGAGCCCAATGTAGGTGTGCTGCGTTTCTTCCCGGGAATTTCGGAGGCCTTTGTCCGACAAGTACTTTCAACCCCCGGTTTAAAGGGGTTAGTGCTCGAAACCTACGGGTCGGGAAATGTGCCTACACGGACATGGTTGAGGGATGCGTTGGTGGAGGCGGCGGAGCAGGGGATGATGCTGGTCAATGTGACACAATGCGACAAGGGATTTGTGGAGCAGGGAAGGTACCAAACCAGTCAGATGCTGCGGGATGCCGGTGTTATTTCAGGTGCCGACATGACAGTGGAAGCAGCACTTACGAAGATGATGAAATTGTTAGGAAATGGTTATGCAGGTGATGAGTTGGAAGCGGAATTCCGCCGATCATGGAGGGGCGAACTTACAGCATACTCTATCCTGGCTTAGAAATGCAGCAAATCGAGGTGTTTTGTGCTTTTAGGTCTAAAACATTTTTTCGTATTTTGCCGCCCTATTTGAAGCTCAATTTGGCAGATTGACAGGAAAGCAGATTAGCGATTCCGGTAGTTGGCTAAGGAGAGTTTGGATGTATTGACGAATGCATGGACCGAATCCGGAGAGGTGGCCGAGTGGCTTAAGGCGCTCGTCTGGAAAGCGAGTTTCCCGCAAGGGATCCCGGGTTCGAATCCCGGTCTCTCCGCAGAGACCATTTTGAAATAGAATAATAAACCAGAAATTTAACCCTGACAAGTTATTAAAACCGTTTAAGAGTCATGAAAAAGCTATTTGCTCTCATTGCCATCCTTGGTTTGATGGGTATCGGAATGATGAACCCAACCAGTGCATGGTCACAAGAAGGTACCGAAGGGGGTACCGAAATGGAACAGGCTGTTGATGCCGTAGAAGATGGCATGCAGGATGCGGCTGACCAAGCCACGAACGCTACCAACAACGCAGTAGAAGAAGTGGAAGAGTCTGCTCCTACTTCAATGGAAACTGAAGAAGAAGTAGACAGTCTCAACATGTACATCAAGCGCTACTTTATTGAAGGTGGTCCCTTGTTCATGTTGATGGTAATGATCTGTTTGATCATTGGTCTGGCTTTGTGCGTAGAGCGAATTGTTTACCTCAATATGGCTTCTACCAACACACGCAAGTTGTTGGATCAGATCGATAGCGCTCTTCAGTCGGGTGGTGTTGAAGCTGCTAAGGAAGTTTGCCGCAACACTCGTGGTCCGGTAGCATCAATCTTCTACCAGGGATTGGATCGCGACGGAGCATCAATCGAAGAAGTTGAAAAGTCAATTGAAAGTTACGGTGGTGTGCAAATGGGTATGCTGGAACGTGGACTTTCATGGATTTCGCTGTTCATCGCCATTGCGCCAATGCTTGGTTTCCTTGGAACGGTAATCGGTATGATCCTCGCGTTTGACAAGATTCAGACTGCAGGTACCATGGATGCAACAATCGTTGCGGGTGGTATTAAGGTGGCCTTGATCACCACGGTATCCGGACTTGTAGTAGCGATTATCCTCCAGATCTTCTACAACTACATTCTTTCGAAAGTAGATGGTATCATTCTGGAAATGGAAGAAGCTTCAATTGACCTGGTTGACATGCTTTACAAGCGTCAGTTGACCAGCAAATAATCACTGGAATTATGAAAGGAATTAAAATAGGACTCGACGTAGTCAAAGGTCTGTTCATCCTTATCGGAGCTATCCTTGCGATTCTTATCGCATCCAACTGGGATAGCAAGTATGAGGAAGCAGGCTGGAAGTACGTCCTTACCGAGGTTTCGGATGTATCCGGACCTGTAAGTGGATTGATGACCGTTACCTGGATTCTGCTGATTATTTGCATTGTAGCGGCCGTATTGTTTGGTATTTGGGCTATTGTTCAGAACCCAAAGAAAAACATGCGTGCACTCATTGGAATGGGACTCGTTGTATTGGTAGCCTTGGTTGCATACTATGGTTTTGCCAATACCAACCTGCCTGCAGGATTGAGCGTGGATGAGGCAGACATGCCTACTCCGGATATGGTTAAAGTGGTTACTTCAACGATTTCAATGTTCTATATTTTGGCCATTGGTGCCATTGGAGCCTTGTTGTACCTTGAAGTGAGCAAAATATTTAAGTAAGAAGTTATGCCGAGAAGAACATTACCCGAAATCAATGCCGGCTCGATGGCGGATATTGCATTCCTGCTTCTCGTATTCTTCCTGATGGTAACCACCATCGATACGGAGAAGGGGATTCTCCGTCAGTTGCCGCCACCCCTCCCTCCCGATCCGGACGTGCCTGAGGTTCGTCAGCGAAACGTGTTTGAGGTACTTGTAAACGCCAACAACGACTTGCTCGTTGAAGGTGAATACATGAAGGTGGGCAAACTGAAGGATGCAGCAATCAAATTCCTCGTGGCGGATGGAGTATTTTCGGATATGCCCGAAGATGAAAACCTTCCGCTACGCGAATGGGTTCGCGAGGCCGATGTGAAAAGTCAGATGGATAATTTGGAACAGCTCAAAGCAGCCACTGACAATGAAGACAAGCGTGAATCGCTTGACAAAGCCATTGAGAACTGGGACAAGAAGCTCGCTGCAATTGAATTCTTTGGAGAATATAAGGAGTTGCCGGGGTCAGCGCTGATCTCCATGCAAAACGATAACAACACCAACTACGACACCTATATCCAGATTCAGAACGAACTGGAGTCTGCCGTGAATGAGTTGCGTGATCAGTTGTGCATGAAGCATTTTGGAATTTCATATTCCGAACTGGCCAAGACCTATGAGCGACTTAAAGGTGACGAGAAAGCAGCCGAGGTGTACAAGCGACAGCTCTATGCAGTGCGTTCGGTTTACCCACAACGTATTTCAGAAGCCGAGCCTAAAAACCTGGGTAACTACTAATTAGAAGAACATGGCAAAATTCACACAAAAGAAGAAGAAAGGAATCCAGGCGATTTCGACGGCGTCATTGCCCGACATTGTGTTCATGCTCCTGTTTTTCTTTATGTTGGTTACGGTATTGCGTTCTGATGAGCCCTTGGTGGAGGTAAAACCACCTAGTGCTTCGGAGGTTGCAATCATCGAACAGAAAAACCTGGTTAAGTACATCAATATCGGTCCGGCGGTGGACAAGAAAGTGCGCGCCAAGCGAGGAGATGCAGCTTTGATTCAGCTCAATGATTCATTTGCAACTGTAGATGATATTCAGGGTTGGATTGCCGATGTGGCTCGCCCATCGCTTAATGAAGCCGACCAGAAGAAAATGATTATCTCCCTCAAAGTGGATAAAAGCACCAAGATGGGAGTTGTTTCCGCAGTGAAGCAAGAGTTGCGTCAGGCATCTGCACTGAAGATTCTCTATGCTACTGCTGAACGTAAGCGTACCGGATCAGCCAACTGATCCATTGACAAAACAAACGGTTGAATCCTGGTTCATGAAAATTGAGCCAGGATTTTTTTTGCGAGGTATTCCGATAGTTTGGTATACGACTCCACTGTCCAGCCGGCCACATGCGGGGTCAAAACCGTGCGCTGACTTTGCAGGAGATAGGCCATGGGCGCGGGTATGTTCTCAAAGCCCAGGGATTCGAAAGAGGCGGTTTCATATTCGTGCACATCCAGGCATGCGCCAAATACTTTACCACCTTTCATAGCCGCCACCAAATCTTCCGTGTTGCACACTTTCCCACGTGAGGTGTTGATGATGATTACACCATCCTTGCATTGGTTCAGGAAGTCGGAATTCAACATGTGACGGGTTTCGGCAGTTAGGGGTACGTGAAAACTGATGACGTCACAATGCTCGCAAAGGGTGTGCAGAGGTTGCTGGGTGGCGAACGCATCACTGTAGTTGTTGAGGTACTTGTCGTAGGCCCAAACTTCGCATCCGAAGCCGCTCAGACATTTGGCGAATGCCTTGCCTGTGTGACCATAACCGATAAGCCCCACGCGTATGGCATTCAATTCCCGACCCCGATTTTCCTCACGAAGCCATACCCCTCGGCGCACTTCCGCATCGGAAAGTGAAATGCGATTGAGCAAATTGAGCAACATACCCGTAGCATGTTCGCCCACCGCCTGCGCATTGCCCTCAGGGGAATTGAAGACCATAACACCGTGCCTTTGGGCAGCAGTGAGATCGATATTTTCCAGTCCCGAGCCACTGCGTGCAATCCACTTCAAGGCATGAGCCGCCTCGAAAAATGGTGCATCAATGCGTGTGCGCGAACGAATGACAATGCCCTGAAACGAACCCACTTCGCGGAGAATTTGCTCCCTGGACCAGCCATAACCGGGAGTGCACTCCATGCCATGCGCCCTGAGTTGCTCCTCGAGGATGGGATGGACCGTATCAATAAAAAGCACCTTCATCAGAATGCCATTGCGAGGAAGTTGGGGTCGATATTGTGCGCCACAAACTGCGCCACGGAAAAATAGATGATCAATCCGATGATATCATTGGCGGTAGTGATGAACGGACCGGTAGCCAGTGCCGGATCAATTTTGTACTTGTCGAGTGCGAGTGGAATAAACGTTCCGAAAAGTGCTGCGAAGATGATAACTGCAAACAGGGCAATGCTCACGGTGAGACAAAGTGCATATCCGAAATCGAGCAGATAGCTTGTGCCCAGCAGTAGCACGGAGCAAATGAAGCCATTCAATGCGCCAACACCGAGCTCCTTGAGCAGTTTGGCGCTGAGTTGTTCGTTTTTGAGTGAATTGTTGGCCAGACCCTGCACTACGATAGCGGCAGATTGCACACCGACATTTCCACCCATCGCGGCGATGAGCGGGATGAAGAGCGCCATCATAGGATTCTCTTCGATGTCGAAAACGCCAATCACCTTGGCTCCCAGCAGTCCCCCTGCCATACCGATCAACAGCCAGGGCAGTCGGGCACGGGTGAGAGTCCAGATATTGTCTTTGGACTCAACGTCCTCGGCCAGTCCGGAAGCGAGCTGATAGTCTTTTTCGGCTTCTTCCATAATGACGTCCACTACGTCGTCGATAGTGATGCGTCCCACAAGCACGCCGCCATCGTTTATAACCGGAACGGTAACGAGGTCATACTTTTCCATAACACGGGCAACAGCTTGTTCGTCATCCTGAACATTGACGGTAACCAGATTTTCGTCTTCGAAAATATCGCTTACCAGGGCGCGGGTAGATTGCGCACTAAAAAGGAGTCGCTTGAGGCTGAGTCGGCCCAGCAGGACATCTTTGTCGTCTACGACGTAGATGGTATAGATCTGCTCGACATCTTCGGCTTGTTTGCGCAACTGACGGATGCAATTGGCCACAGTCCAGTTGGCATTGACCCACATCAGCTCTTTGGCCATAAGAGCCCCGGCAGTTCCTTCCTCGTAGTTGAGCAGATCAATAATATCGCTCGCCTGCTCCTGGTCTTCGAGGTGGGCGATAACTTGTTCCTTCTTCTCGGTGGGCAGCTCCGCAATCACGTCGGCCGCATCATCCGATTCCATACGTTCGATGACTTCCTCGGCAATTTCACGCGAGGTGAGGGAACGCATGAGTTTCTCACGCACATCCTCTTCCAGTTCGATGAGCACGTCGGCCGCCAGTTCCTTATCGAGCAGACGGTAAACGTAACCTGCATGCTCTGAGCTCAGGTCGTCAAGCACTTCCGCCACATCCGCCGGATGCAGTTCACCCAGCGCCAGCAGGAGTTCCTGATCGTGGCCGTGGTCGATGTTGGTTTTAATCGACTGGATAAATTCTTTGGAGTTCTCGAACGACATTGAGGCAAAAGTAGGAAAGGAAGGGCGAACAAGGAGCGCTCGTTAATGGGAATATTGAACAAGACGACTGATTGTTGGGTTATGGCCGACGAGGAATGATCATCAACGAATGATGATTGGCAGTGAATACAACGAGAATCATGACAAGCGCTCGCGAAACGAGGCTCACTTTACTACTCTCCCACTTCTGCCAGACGTACCTTCAATCCGTCGAGGTTGTCGGTGAGGTGGATTTGGCAGCCAAGGCGGCTGTTGCTTTCTACGAAAAAGGCTTGATCGAGCATGTCTTCTTCGTCGGTAGATGCTTCGGGCAGGTCGTGGTCGCTCAGAATGTACATGTGACATGAAGCGCACATCGCCATGCCGCCGCAGGTGCCTTCAACGGGCAACTCGTAAGCTTTACACAGCTCCATCATGTTCATATTCATATCGGTAGGAGCTTCCAGTTGGTGCTCCTGTCCTTCTCGATCGACAACCGTAATTGTAATCATCTGTCGTACTGTTAAAATCCGGAAACTCCGTTTACGGTGGTGTATTTCAACACCAGATTTTTATCGGGATAGATGCGCTTGAACGCCGACTGCACCATAAGAGTAGCCTCGTGGAACCCACAAAGGATCAATTTGAGTTTCCCCGGATAATTATTGATATCACCAATGGCATAAATGCCCGGCACATTGGTGCTGTAGTCGAAGGTATCCACATCGATGGCATTTTTGCTCAGATTCAATCCCCACTCTGCAATCGGACCGAGTTTTGGGGTAAGACCAAACAAAGGCACCCAGTGATCGCATGCTTTGACCGTTTCACCGGCATCGGTTTTGACAACCACGCCTTCCACTTTTCCGTCACCCTCAATCCCCACAACTTCGGCGTCGGTAAGGAGCGTGATCTTTCCTTCATTGCTCATGTCAATCACCTTCTGCACGGAATCCAGGTGACCCCGGAAGGTACTCCTACGGTGTACAAGCGACACTTCTGCTGCCACGCCCTCGGCCAGATAAATGGCCCAGTCGAGTGCACTATCTCCACCACCGGAGATGACTACACGCTTGTTTTTGTAGAAATTAGGATCCTTGATAATGTACTCCACCCCTTTTCGCTCATAATCACTCAGATTGGGAACTGGCGGCTTACGCGGTTCAAAACATCCGAGGCCACCTGCTATTGCAATGACAGGCGCTTTATGCTTTGTACCCATATCGGTAGTCACGATGAACTGATCATCATCGGTTTTTTCAATTTCTTCAGCTCGCTCACCGAGGGTGAAACCCGGTTTGAACGGAGCTGCTTGCTTCATGAGGTCTTCGATAAGGTCTCCGGCCAATACCTCGGGAAATCCGGGGATGTCGTAAATAGGTTTCTTGGGGTAAATCTCCGTAAGCTGTCCACCTGCCTGGGGGAGAGCATCAATCAAATGACAACGCAATTTGAGCAACCCTGCTTCAAAAACAGTAAACAATCCACAAGGTCCGGC
The DNA here is from genome assembly GCA_020437755.1 of Flavobacteriales bacterium. Classification (GTDB taxonomy): domain Bacteria; phylum Bacteroidota; class Bacteroidia; order Flavobacteriales_D; family Sanyastnellaceae; genus JADFAK01. The sequence goes on along the minus strand of JAGQVX010000089.1, from coordinate 1,358 downwards.
TCCGATAATCAGAATATCCGTTTCAATCATTTCCTCACAAAATTTCGCCAAAAGTAATTCAAAATGAACGGCTGACGGGTAACTATGCTCACAAAATATCACAGATCACGGAGCAGCATAATCTTCTGAATCTTCTCAACCACAGTTTTATTATCTTGCACCAAAACACTCCCATGAAATACTCCCTATCAGCCCTCCTCGTCACAGGGCTTTTATTGAGCCATACGGCAAATGCGCAATGTGATGGCGACCGGTATCGCAATATGATTTTTACCGAGGCGACCGTGACCTCCGATGTGGAATTTGGCTCCAACGTGGATATGAATGGCGCTATGACCATCCTCAAACTCGACGTTTACGAGCCGGAAGGGGACAGCGAAGTTGATCGTCCGCTAGTGGTTTTTGTCCATGGGGGTAGTTTTATTTCAGGCAGTAAGGAAGGTACCGATGTGGTGCCGCTGTGTCAGGATCTTGCACGCATGGGGTATGTATGTGCCAGCATCAACTATCGGCTGGGGATTCCCATTACGCTCAACTTGCAGCAGCCCGCTACAGAAGCCGTAGTGCGCGGAGTACATGATTTTAAAGCGGCTGTGCGCTACTTTCGGAAGAACATTGCCGAAGACGGTAACACATGGAATATTGATCCCGATCAAATTTATTCGGCAGGTGTTTCTGCAGGTGGCTTTGTGACCCTTCATGCAGCCTATATGGATGAAGAGTCGGAGATTCCCGACTACCTCGACCTTACGCTTGCAGGTCTTACAGGCGGACTGGAGGGTGAAAGCGGAAATCCGGGGTATTCTTCAGAGGTCAACGCTGTGATAAATATCGCGGGGGCCATCAAGGATACCGCCTGGATACACACGGGTGATGAACCATTGTGTTCCTTCCACGGCACCGGAGACACGGTGGTACCCTTCGACTCGGACATGCTCCAGATGTTTGGCGCGTTCGATGTCACCGAAGTGGATGGTTCCAATGCCATACACGTAAAAGCCGATGAGGTGGGATTGGAGAACTGTTTTGAGATTTACTGGATGCAAGGGCACGTTCCACACGTCGACAATCAGCAGTATTACGACACCACGCGGGCCATTATGTCCAATTTCTTGTCCCATCAGGTGTGCCCATCGATCGAACTGGATTGCGAGTACCGTGAAATCAACATTGTCACCGGAATTGAAGAGCAAGACCTGACATCATGGGTGGTCTTCCCCAACCCGGCAACAGAGTGGTTTGAATTCCCCTCTCATTTGCCGAATGGCAGCATCGTGACCCTATATACCACCAATGGCTCCAAAGTGCGTTCAACATCAATGAATGGCACACGACGCTTTGATTGCAGCGCGTTGCCT
>JAGQVX010000088.1 GCA_020437755.1 Flavobacteriales bacterium | reverse complement strand
ATTTGGCTAACACTTCCAACTACCGTGGCGTGTTCGGGACTTTAACCCTATAGTTATTGCCCATGCCGGGCACACAACAAAAGGACCCCACCATTGTGAGGTCCTCCTGTTGATCAAACGTATTAAAGTAAACCAAAATCAATATACCACTTGAATCAAAATTCTTCTCCAGAAATCTCGCACTAGGGTGGCTTCAACCCAAGGGTACATAACGGTATGCTTTCATACGCAGATAGCCTAACTACTTTCTAACCGAAAAATCCGATGTTCAATTGTAAGTCTCGGCGAACACCATTGTAGGACTTTTCAGACATATGTACGCCACGTATATTCGAGGGTTACGGTTTTGGGTGATTTTTTTGTGTACTTTTTTCCGAAAGTCTTCTATTGCATTGATTTTGTGCGTGTTACATGCGTATCAATTAATGAAAATACAGCATGCACATATCACTCTCGAACGACCAACCTGTTTCAAAAAGGCCGACAAATGGACCTCTGAGGTAGTTTTTTGTTTCAAACTTCGGCATCCGCCAAATAGATTTTGAAACATCAACACCGGTGCGTACTTTTCGCGCTCGACCATAGCCTTGAGCTACCGAACATTCATATCAATACAACCAACTAAAAGCAACAATCATGAAAATTGCCTTTTCCGTCTTATTTCTGACTATTGCGCTTTGCTCCTTCTCTCAAAAAGAACTTTATTCAGGAAAGAGCTTTACCGTCAAGCAGTGCGGTTTTAATGATGATCGTGAAGGAGGTGACGAAAAAATCCTATTCGTTACCGAAAACGAAGTAGTTACACGTCAGCCGATGCGTGGTGGAATTTATATGTTTCGAGTCTATGGCTCTACAATGGAACTGCTTAGCTCGAAAGAAATCCATAAAGATGAAATAGGTCCGGCGGATATGGATGTTCCTTACATGTTTTCAGTCAGCAATCAATTGTATGGAATAGGAACTAAAACTATAGCAGATCAGCAACGCAACGAGGTATACCTATTGCGTTGGAACGTTAATGAATTCCGTTTCTCAAACGATTATGATTTAATTTCCAGCGTTGAGGGCGAAGGCTTCTTTCGAAATTTTGAGAATGCTTTCCTCGATGTTGCAACTTCACAGGGCGAAGAACATGTCCTTATCTCCCATAAGCTGCCAGAACGTGGCGAAAACTTGGTTTTCCGACTTATTCATTTCGACAGCAATATGGAATTAACTGACCACAATGACATCGAATTCGAAGTCGATCGTATTCCATTCTTTCCCCGTGGTAGCAGCTTTACGAGCAGGAAGGGCATACCTTATACTTATGGAACGAGTGGAGTATCACCATTTGAAATCGACAATTCGGGTATAGTTTACACCTACGGCCATCCAAAAAAGGATGATTCGCAATGGTTTGTTTGTTCCATTGAGAACAACGACGTTCGGTACCACAAGATTCCCGAATCAGAAGAATGGTACATGAAGAGCTACACAATTCGAAGTGCCGATAACCGTCCCGGAAAATGGCTGGTTGGTCGCTATGTGGATGATAAGAGAGAAGAAAGTGGCTTTTGCATGTTTCCCATTTCACACGAACGACTTGAAGACCCCATAAAAATAGTATGGGACAATCAAACTGTGGGAGACTTCTTACTGGAACGTCAAAAGAAGATTGACAAGAAAACTGCCTCCGGTGAAAATTTCTATCCATACTCGGCACAACTGGTAAAATGGATCTATTCAGACGATGGCACTATGGTGTTGGTGCACGAAGCTAATTATCATAAAGTCTATATTGATCAAAAAGGAAGGAGCCAGACCGTCTATTATTCGAATGGAATCATTGTTTCAAGTGTTGATGAAGATGGAAATCTCATAGGAGCCCGTGGAATCCGAAAATCACAGGCCTCAGGAAAAACACATTTTCAACGCAGTTGGATATTTGAACATGATGGAATAATCAATATCGTATTCAATGATCATTTTAATCATTTGAAACCCAATTGGGACGGACAAAAAATGTCCTCCTTCAAAGGCCCCAATAACCCCATTGCACTTGTCCAGATAGATATGCATAATTTGGATTTCCAAACACGGGAACTCATATACACAAGCGATGATTGTAATGGTATTCCCGTCTCACCTGCTGCTCATCAATTATTCACGTTGGACGAAAATCGCTATGTCGCCTGGACTAACAACGGTGCGAAGCGTTGCTTGCTATTGTTTGAACTAAAATAAATCCAGGCTCAGATACTTCGTCTACAAGCATACCATTCCTGAAAGTGAGGTTACTGTCTACGAGCTTTATGATTAACCATTTGAAAGCTCAGGTCAAGTATCTTCGTATGCTTAGTACAATCACATGGCACAAGGCCAAATGGCTAGGGCACAAAAAAACAGGACAACCAAAAGATTGCCCTGCCTAACCTAACTTTAAACTATGTGTAATTGCTTACACTAGCGTCGTCAATATGTTGATGCGCATTCACGCACTTTATACCAATTGTACAGGCAAATTTATAAACATATTCTGTTCTTGCAAGTTTTCAACAAAAAATCAACGATGTGATGCATGCCGACTAATTTCTTGTCTCGTAATGGGATTATTTGAGTCCGGGCCATCGAATTCCATCCATGGCTCCAACGCCAATCGGGCTCCCCGGACTTGTGTGTTCTTCTTCAGTGATTTGTCCTGCAGGGAAGCTCGAATGGATGAGGCTGGCAATGACCGCTGGGTCATGGTTGTGAATGAATGCACATTTGCTGTGTATTTCCGACAGATAGTATAAGGCTTCCTCGGTGATTTTGCCGGTAGTTCCTTCGGACAATGACCGGTTTCTCAGCGCACCAATTCCACCTATTTTCAGCGCTAGACTTACTGAGTAACCTTCGCACTTTTTTTGGCATTCCTACGCCGAGAGAAAAGTAGATATTCATTATCAATGATTCCCCGCCAGTCAGCAATCCGTTTTCAGGTATTCTCTTTGTCCCAAACGCAGTTCCAATCCCCGGATACTTTACCTTCGCCGTACCATGCGTTCCAAATCTGAAGCTATTGTTTTACATCATTTCGAATACTCCGACCGGGCATGGATTGCCCGGGTTTTTACCCGTACGCATGGGTACTTGTCCTTTATCGTTCGTAAATCGGGGAAAAACAAGCACCAATCCCTGATCCAGTCGGGTACCTTGCTGGAGCTTGAGTTTACCTTTCGTGAAAACCAGGATCTGCACCAAATTTCCGAAATGCGACGGGCAGTGCCCTGGGTAAGCGTAACTGAGAGTATAACCAAAAGTACCCAGGTGCTCTTCCTCTGCGAAGTGCTCTTTCGGTCGCTTGAAATCGGGTATACCAACAAAGACCTTTTCGACTTCATTTGGCTGGCCTTCTCCTACCTCGACCAATGTGATGAATACCCTGATTTTCATTTGTATTTTATGATTCGATTATCGGGGCATTTGGGATTCTTCCCTCAAAATGCACAAGACCCGGAAGCTGCATACTTTGACCTGGAAAACGGCATGTTCACCACAGCCCGCCCCATTCATCCACTTCACCTGGAGCCGGAACTGGCTGCTGTGCTGCGTCAACTTATCGAACGGAAAGTGCAACAAGACCATCCACCTCTCAAGGCGTCTTACCGCAGGTCAGCACTCCACGCTTTGGTGGATTATTTCAAACTGCATGTATCAGGAATCAAAGAAGTAAATTCGCAACTTGTGCTGGAAACCATATTTCATGATTAAACACCTTCTGGTTTGCACCTGCGTGCTGCTTACCTCCCTGCTGAGCGCTCAATCGACCGATACCATTCCGGAGCCGCTTGACCCTTATCTAGTCAGGACTCCGATTGATCCATCGCTTCCCGTGCTCATTGGTCCTAAATTCACTCTGCGCACCTGGTACAACCGTCCCGACTATCCTGAAATGTTGCTACCCTATAATTTGGCGTATGCCCGAAAAACGCATATGGCAGCGGTAAGCCCCATCATCAGAGGGATGGAAGGAAGCAGGATCCAGCTCCGCACAGACGGCTTGCGACTCAACAACCCCATGATGGGCACCTGGAATTCCAATGCTTTGCTTCTTGTAGATCCTGCGACTATTGTTGTTGCGAATATTGATCCACAAGCGGGCAAAGTGAATACAGCAGGCGACAACCCCGGAGGTACCTTGCGCATTTCCACCACCAATCCGAGCTTTGGAACATCCGAGACGGCGGAAATCCGCGGAGGTGGGAGAATTCGACTGGCATCGGCAAACCAGGAGCGCTTGTTTTCGGCATACCTGCGGGTGGCCAACCACAAAGTAGCCTCCCATACCCAATTATCGGTAGCACAATACGACGACCTGCGCATGGGAGCCAACCGCATGCATGGGGACAGCGCATGGGGAGCAGTTGATACCTACGCCCGCAGGGTAGATGGCGTGGATACATGGACGAAAAATGACTATCCTGAATTGCAGCGTAGCACAGGCTTCAGCAAGATGTACTTCACACAGAAATTTCAATACGCTGCCAGTTCAAAACTCCATCTGGACTTCAATCTGCAACACGCCACTACCAGCAACATTCCGCGCTACGGCTTGCTGCGCGAGGAGAATTCTGCCGGACTTATCTGGGCGGAGCAAGGTTATGGTCAGTTGCAGCGCACCGCCCTATCGACGCGAATGAACTGGAACGATACAACGGCGGTATACGATCAAATCAGCCTGCTCGCAGGATTTCAACGCTTTAAGGAGAGTCGATTTAACCGCCAGTTTGGTAATCCGCTCAGAACCACGTGGGATGACCAGTGCGACAGTTATAGTCTGAATGCCGACTTTGGTAAACGTCTCAATCTCCAAAGCTCGGTTCAATACGGCTTGGAGGTCATTTACAGCACACTAACATCGGAGGGAAAGGTGAACGAGTTGGGGACTACCAATCGCTACACCATTGCCGGCCGACTACCTTCGGATGGGAGCACCGTGATGGAGAATGCTCTTTTCCTTGATTACACGTTTGACTCGCGCAACATTATAAGCTGGGAAGCAGGCATACGATGGAATCAGCGGATTTTGAACGCGAATTTTGGGAAGAATACCGCGGTGGAATTGCCCTACGAATCCATCAGCATGAACAACAACGGTTTAACCGGAAATGCTGCCCTACATGCACGGTTCATGGAGCGTTTCGCAGTCCATTTGTTGGGATCAACCACATACCGTGCGCCCAATATTTCAGACGTAGCACGTACAGAGGTATATCGCGATCAAATCATACTGCCCAATGATCAACTGACACCGGAACGCGCCTATCAGGGGGAAATCCAGGTTGAACTGGGTCGACGCGGAGAAGGCATATGGGCGTCGATCGGTGGGTTCTACACCCATTTGGCGAATGCCATAACGCCTCAAACCACGAAATATCTTGAAAAAGACTCACTGGTGGCTGAAGGGCGATGGGTACAAGCCATGACCATGCAAAACATCCCCTCGGCATACCTCTATGGAACGGAATTGAAGGTGCAGTATGACCTGTCGGGGTGGTCCCTATTCGCATCGTACCGACTCACGAAGGGACACGACAGCACCAATGACCGGGCGCTGGCCACCATTGCTCCCGGATTTGGAAGCGCAGGAGTAGAATTCAAAAGACGCCTTGTGGCAGCAGGCATTTACGCCACATTCTCACAGGAAAAGAACACCGCCGATTATGCAAATGAACTATCGGAACAGGCATTTAACATAACCGCCACAGGTACTCCGGCATGGTGGACGTTGAATTTCACGAGTGCCCTGGTGATTTCGAAACAACTGCAAGCGGAGTTCAGAATTGAGAATATCCTGGACGTCAATTACCGCCCCTATGCCTGGGGAATGTCGGCGCCGGGAAGAAACTTTGTGGTGGCCGTGCACGCCAACTTCTAATGATCGGGCAATTCCCGTTGTGGTTGTGTAATTTAGCGCTCTATGCAGTTTAGAAAGGTCATTGGTCAGGAAGAAGCGAAGAAAGGATTAATCCAAACCGTGAAAGACGGACGAATCAGCCACGCCCAGTTGTTTTTTGGTCCGGCGGGCGCCGGAGCGTTGCCACTGGCTTTGGCGTATGCCCAGTACATTACCTGTGAGCACCGCACCGAGGACGACTCCTGCGGAACCTGTTCTTCCTGCAAGCAAATCAGCGCTTTACAGTATCCCGATCTGCATTTTTCGTTTCCCTACATCAAGCACAGGGTGGGTGAAGTAACCGCCGATGACCATGTGGGCAACTGGAAGAAAATGATCCAGGAATCGCCCTATGCCGATGTGCAGCAATGGCGGTATTTTGTGAATGCCGAGAATAAGCAATTGACCTTCACGGTTGATGAGGCTGCGAATATCAACAAGAAGATTTGGCTGAAATCCTTCACGGGGGGGTATAAGTTTATTGTGATATGGCTCCCGGAATTCATGACCCTGGCCGTATCCAACAAATTGCTCAAGTCGATTGAGGAGCCCCCGGAGAAGACCATTTTTCTCATGGTAACCGAAAACCAGGAAGCCCTGCTCGCCACCATTACTTCCCGCACACAATTGGTAAAAGTCCCTCGTTTGTCGGACGATGACGTGCGCTCAGCCGTGGTGTTGAGGGATGGGGTGATTTCGAATGAGAAGGTGGAGCAACTGGTGCAAATGGCTGACGGAAACTACTTCAAAGCCTGGCAAAAGCTCCACCTCGATCAGGAGGATTTACATTTTAATCAGTTTGTCGCATGGATGCGCATGTGCTACAAGAAAGATGTAGCTGAGATGGTCAAATTTGCCAACGAAATGCATGCATCGGGCAGGGAGAACATGAAGGAATTTCTTGATTTTGCCACGTTCATGGCAAGGCAGTGTATTGTGGGCAATTACACCGATGGAAAGTTGTCGCGATTCGGTCCCAGGGAGGCTGATTTCGCACAAAAATTCGCACCGTTCATCAACAGCGGAAACATAGCCGAAATCGCCGAGGAATTGCAGGAGGCCTATTACGACATCAGCGGCAATGTGTATGGAAAAACCGTACTTCTCGACCTGTCGTTGAAGATGCATGGGTTGTTGCGCAGGCCGGTGGAGAGTTTGTGATCGTGATGCCGGCAAATCCGACCATTTTTGCCTGACACTCCATTTTGATGGTCATCAGCGCATTTCACCATTCAAATAATATCGTGCAAGAGCAGCGGTATGGTATTGTTAGTGTCTTTATATTTAGGCACAAATCTGCACCCATGAACAAATTGACCTTCCTGGTTTTGGTCACAGCACTTATATTTACCGGCTGTGAAAATGCCTCCAACGAGGCGAATACAACCGCTGATTCAATCGATATGATCAACCCACCCGTAGCCCGCAAGGAGGCTCATGAACACCTGATGCATGGTGACTCACGCATGGACAATTATTTCTGGATGCGCCTTTCCGACGAGCAGAAAAATGCCGAAACTCCGGACGCACAGACGCAGGAAGTACTGGACTACCTCAACGCGGAAAACGACTATTGCGACCAAAAACTGGCGCATACGAAGGAACTTCAGGAAACGCTCTACAATGAAATCGTAGGTCGTATTGCCCAAACAGATATGTCGGTCCCTTCCAAAGTGAATGGGTATTGGTACTACAACCGCTATGAAGAAGGTCAGGACTACGCATTCTACTGCCGCAAAATGGGCGAAATGGATGCCCCGGAAGAAGTATTGCTGGACGGGCCTGCGATGGGCAAAGGTTTGGATTACTTCGCCGTGGGAGGACTCTCCGTGAGCACCAACAACGAGATTTTGATCTATGGTGTGGATACTGTTTCACGCCGGCAATACACCTTGTACTTTAAAAACCTGACAACCGGTGAAATGTACGCCGACAAGATCGAGAACACGACCGGTAGTGCCACCTGGGCCAATGACAACAAAACCGTTTTTTACACCCGAAAGGATCCGGTGACGCTTCGCTCATACCGCATTTATAAGCACGTACTGGGTACGGATGCGGCATCAGACGAACTGGTTTATGAAGAGACCGATGAGACGTTCTCATGTGGTGTGTACAAGACCAAATCGCGGAAGTACATCATGATTGGCAGCTGGCAAACCCTTTCTTCGGAATATCGCTTTTTGGATGCGGATAATCCCAATGGTGAATGGACCGTTGTACAGCCCCGGGAGCGTGACCTGGAATACCGGGTATCGCATTATGGAGATGACTTTTACATCACTACCAATCTCAACGCACGGAATTTCCGCTTGATGAAAACTCCGGTGGCCACGCCCGGCAAATCGCATTGGACTGAAATGATTGCGCATCGGGAGGACGTGTTGCTCGAAGGGATTGAGATTTTTAAGGACTTTCTTATTATTGAAGAGCGCAAAGACGGATTGAGTCAGATTCGTATTCAGAAGTGGGATGGCAGTGAAGATTACTATATGGAATTCCAGGATCCTGCCTATACAGCTTATGTGGGTTACAATCCGGAATTTGACACCCATACCTTGCGCTACGGCTACACCTCACTCACTACACCGAGTTCGACCTACGAATATGACCTGCTTGCACGTGAAAGAACCTTGCTGAAGCAACAGGAAGTGGTAGGTGGGTTCTCGCCCGACGAATACGTGAGTGAACGTATTTACGCCACTGCGGCCGACGGCACAAAAGTTCCTGTTAGTCTGGTATACCGTAAAGGAACTCCTTTGGACGGAACCGCACCGTTGTTGCTTTATGGTTATGGATCGTACGGAAACAGCATTGATCCATACTTCAGCTCAGTACGGTTGAGTTTGCTTGATCGGGGCTTCATTTATGCCATTGCGCATATCCGCGGGGGACAGGAAATGGGCCGACATTGGTATGAAGATGGAAAATTGCTGAAGAAGCGCAACACCTTCACCGACTTCATTGACTGTGGAAATTACCTCATGGCTGAGGGATATACAAGCAAAGGCAATCTTTACGCCATGGGAGGCAGTGCCGGTGGCCTGTTGATGGGTGCAATAGTCAATATGGCTCCCGACATGTGGAATGGGGTCGTTGCAGCCGTGCCATTTGTTGATGTGGTTACTACTATGCTCGATGAGAGCATTCCACTCACCACAGGTGAATGGGATGAATGGGGAAATCCAAATGACAAAGCATATTACGACTATATGAAGTCGTACTCACCATATGACAATGTGGAAGCAAAGGCGTATCCGAACATGCTCGTTACGACAGGATACTGGGACAGTCAGGTGCAGTATTGGGAACCCGCCAAGTGGGTGGCGCTTCTCCGCGATGTCAAAACCGATGATCATTTGCTGCTTATGCATTGCGACATGGAGTCGGGGCATGGGGGAGCATCGGGGCGCTTTAAAACGCACCGTGAGAATGCTCTTGTTTTCGCATTTCTACTTGATTTGGCGGGGAAAGCGAATTAACCATTTGGCGAATGCATTTTTGCAGGCTTTATTGGCAATATGCTTGGAAATAAATAGCTCAACAAACTAGGTTCTAGTGTGGTTTGATTATTGAGAGTAGTTGGAGGTCTAAAACAGTAGTCTAAATGCTCTCATGAATGCCGGTGCTAAGATTTTAGCAAATTCATTAAACTTCTCAGCATCTGCGATGTCCTGATACTCCACGCTATGCTCAATTAATCGCAACAAATTGTCGCGCACTGTGCTAGGATTATTAGGAAACAATTGATCATCACATACCATGACAAAAGCATTTTCAATATTTAGCCTGTCATCCCTCCTATTAACAACTATATCAAAGTAAATGATTACCTCTTCAAGACCAATCTTTTCAAAGTCTGATCTTTCACTATGATCCAAATTTTGGGAAATATAATCTCTAAAGTTACACCATACATCTAAGACTTCTCCGCCATACAGCACGTGCGAAGCTTGGTAAAGGGCACCTCCTTCAATCTTAATTGGGGAACGACTTGGCACGCCCCAAAACACCTCTAGCTTGTCAGAAGATTTTTGAGCAACATCGTACTGAAACTTTTCATCGCTTAGCACATTCTCTATGTCATTGTTCCGGCCCGTTAAAAGGAGTAGGACACAATGTTTTACATCTATTATCCCGCCGGTTTGCCTAATAAACTCCTGGGCAAAATCTTGCAATGGAACTTTGGCATCCAATTTAATAACGGACTTGCCTCCATCTGGAGTGGTCCTTACATATATGAAAGATTTATTCATTAATCAATTTGTACAATGTCTCAAAGATGATTTTGCTTTGAATCTGCCTAGTTGAACTTGCAGAATTATTAAGGATCTCTTTTGCTTTAGTATTGTTCAGATTCCTTTTGAATATTTCCTTTGATCTCGATTGGCCGAAAACTACCTGCTTCATTTCCAGATGGCTAGGAGCTTGAGTTGCATCCATAAGAATATCACACATCGGATAAAAGACGTTTAAATCCGATGTCTTAACGTGACTAAAACGAATAACCCATACATATTTAGGCAACGATTCGAGTAACATTCCACGCCGTGAAGCACTATCATACTTATTAGATTCCCTGATCTGGGATTTAAAATCGTTAGATGTACAGATATAAATATCAGTCGACAGGACAAACTTCTTATCTCCTGATCCTCTATTACTTCCTCCAATTAGAAACGCTTGAAATATGGCTTCAGCTATATTCTCAATCTCGGTATAACTGGACTTAATAAAACTTGATATCGGAACCACGAGGGATAACGGAATTGCTAACTTTGATTCAGCTTCTGATCGCCAGTCAACTAAAAGATGAGAACTAAATCTTGCGTGATCTATACCGACTTTTGAAAAAGGGCCTAGTTGATCATCATGAACATAAAAATCAATAATTCGGTCAGCCACACAAAACAGTTGCGTACCTACATTTGGCAATAAGCTATCTGAGTATTTATTGGTCAATCCAAATCCTGATACTGCCACCAAGTGATTAGAATTAACTGACGGTATGGCGAATCCAAGAAGAACAGGAATCCCAAGCTTGGAATAAGCCCTTATTATCCGTTTAACTTGCCAAAGAGTTAGTTCCTTTTCTATCGAAAGTGCCCCTCTGTTAAGCCTCATAACTTTCTGATGCGAAACAATTACCTCAGAGACAAGACCATCATCAATTGAATCAATTGCCTGGATTAATTGATTCAAAGCTAAGCCCGTATTTGGAAAGCTCCTTCCAGAATCGATTGCCAAACCAGCTGACTTAGTTATTTCACTCGGCACAGGAGACCTGGTCTGAAAAAGTTCACTAATCTTATGAAGACTAGACCATAATGAAATTGTAGCACATGAACCAACCGCTTGATCTTGCTCCTGATATACCAAGGACTCCACTTTTAGCTTCAGTCCGAACAAGTTGACATTATAAATTTTACACTGGGCATAAGATCGAGTTTTAAAAAACTCAGGGTACTCCCTTGTTGTTGGATAAGTTTTGACTAATGACGGACCAATTAAAGAATTTGGTAGCGGCTTAATGACAACATATCCGAGGTAGTGTTTTTGATAGTCAAACTTTGGATCAGAACCAGAAAGAATATCTCTTTCGAACTCATCAGCTTTAAAATCATCCGAAAAGAAATGTATTCGTTTACATGTCTTTACGATATTGTTGTACCCGTAAGCATAATAATTAGCATAGTCTTTTAAATAAGACAGACTCGTGTAATCATTTTCAATTAAAATCGTTGAAGCCCTTAATCCTAGAGGGCTGTTTCTTGAAAAAAAATAATTAGAGAAAAAATCCACATGTGCGTCCCTTTTATGTAAAAACTGTGGATTAACACTCTTACGATCCTCCCAATGATTCGAGAAGATATAAGCGAGTACAACTTTGAAATTTTCCTTCTTCTCTTTCCACTCTTCTTCACTTTCAGAGCCATTGAATCTTGGTATGTTTCTTATCTCCAACCCTTCAGACACACCCACTTTCCCAAGTCTACCTTCTATGACTTGAGACTGAACAGAAGATAAATTTATTATTGCATACGGCATCGCTCCTCAAAGATGAGGACAAACTTAATTATTTTAAATGATTTGATCGCCGATAAGGAACGACACAATTACCTATATCGTACTGAAAGGGCTGAACTATACACCTCAGTTCCTTCATTCTTCACTTTCATCATGGAATAAAGCTGATCTTGAACTTTGACAAGATCCCGATCATCGCCTGAACCTACAGCCGAATACTCTGAATCCAAGAATTCATGAAACTCTATAATCTGTTTCTCTTCTTCGTTCATAACGTTAGGGGCAGCGCCAATTGACATTAAAGCGAAAATTAGCTTGCAAAGCTAACTTTTTTAAACAATAGCAACAAAATTATCAACAGCTTATTGTGAGGCGCAAGCTAGTTAAGAGTAATTAACTTTACAAATTGACTTTCGAACAAGAATCTTGTCTTGACAGCTGATGAGAAATCAATGTATCTGCTAATCAAATACACTCAATAATTGGAATAAAGCACCTTCAATGATAAAAACATCATTTCACCACCAGCCTCAACACCTGCACTACCTCTCCATTATGTTGATTGCTGATGCGTACCAGGTAAATGCCAGCCGAAAGGTTTTCGTTTTCAATGGTGTATTTACCCGCTTTCAAGTCGGTCAGCTCCAGCACCACTTCTCCTCTGCTGTCGCACACTGCCACCGAGTGGTTTCCAGAATTCAGGTAGAGTGTGGTGAAGTTGTTCATGGGGTTGGGGTACAACTCCGCTACGGACTGACCTATGGAAGCCACATGGTTTATCACCACGCCATCGGAGATCGACGAACAGCCATTGTCGGCAAACACCTCAACTGTGTAAACTCCATCTTGTTCCACTTCAATTACCTGGTTGGTTTCGCCGTCCAGTGGAGCTCCATTCAGGTACCACTGCCATGCCGTACCGCCGGATGCTGTGAGTGTGGTACCGTCCTGGGTGATGGTGGATTCAGGGAGGTCGTAAACCGTGATGCTCGTTGAAGTTCCTACTTCACACAACGGGTTGGTGCCCACAAAACCAATCTCAAACGTGCCTGCTTCATTCAATTCCTCCGTCCACGAAGGTTCGTTGGAATAGTCTGCTTCGTCCCATGTCCAGGCATACTCCGTAACGTACTCATGGGTGGAGGTTGCCGTGAGTTCATCTCCAACGCATAGTTCATTATCAGACAGCTCAAAATTGCCTTCTTGTCCGCATTCATAAATCGTACTCCAGGTGGTATTGGTCACCACTGCCGGATTGGTATCGAAGAAGATGTAGGCTGTGTTTTCGATTAAAGTACCCGTCTCAACATCCTCCACAGGTTGAATAGAATAGCCAATCATGCCGTGACTTCCAGGCTCATCGGTTGTGCTGTCGGGCAGCATAATGTTGTTGAACAGGAATTGAACCTCACGCGTATCCCCGTTAATGGTGGTTAAAACATTATGTGTATTAGCCACAAGGGCAAATGTAGACAGGTCCAGATGGGTTGATATCGTATCTCGAATCAGCACAGTTTGAGCCGGAGCATTTCCCGTGTTTTGGAAACGAACTGTATAGGTAAGTTCGGTATCCTCCAGGATGTAATGTTCTTCTTCATAGCCCACCGGATCAGCGCGTTTATCATTTGGATCATAAGCACATGTGACTTCAATGCTCAGGGTATGTTCGCCATAGGCAATGGTTTCTTCGCCATCCATTCCATATACATGCGCCGTAGAATGAAGGACCGTACCCAAAAAATCAACACCGGGAGAATAAACGCCCAGGTGTCTGTATTCAATAGCACCAGGCAGCAGATCTTGAAAACTATAGTAGACGGTATTGCCCTCCGCACTATCAATAGGTGAATAATCTAAAAATCCGGCAAAAAGCTCATCGAGTTGCAATTCGACCAGACCATTTCCAATAACCTGATTTCCCATATTACGGAAGCTTACAAAATGATACACCGGGGAATCATCACATGGGTATCCATTGACGTAACTACCCACTTCAACCTGAATATCGAAAAAGGCTCCCTCATCTGCCAAACCGAAATTGTAATCCTCAACCTCTTCAAGGTCGGGCGCGCTGAAATTGTACGAATCGGGTGTGGTATGGATCGGAAAAAGCGGATTCTCCTCGATACTCAGTGAATAATTGCCGGGAGTTACTACACCAAAATTGAAATACCCGGTTTCATCGGTTATGACGGTAATGTTACCCGGGCTAAGGGTGACTGCCTGAAGAGCAAGTCCATAGTCTGGATAGTCTTCCTCAAATATGCCCGATTGATCACCATCATAAAACACATAGCCATCTAATTCGATCTCACACGATCCATCATTTTCATTAAAAATTGGATCGTAGTTTAAGGCCCAGGGGACGGTACACCCCGGATAAATGCAGCTTCCATCATCAATTGTTGCAACAGAGTCATAGTTGCTGGCGGTACTATCCATACACCCTCCATACAAGCATGAACCATCATCCTCGAATGCCCAGGGTTCAAAATTTAGGGCTTGTGAATCGGTACAGCCAATGCATTCCAGCTCACAGGAACCATTATCAATAGTGGCATCGGGGTCGAAATTGCAGGCTTGACTATCAGTACATCCTTGACAGGAATACTCACAAAGATTCAAATCCGATTCTTCTCCGGGAAACTCATTGTAGTTACATGCCATGGGATCTGTGCAATTTCCAAGCGGATATATGAGCCCCAGTTCCTCGGCATACGAGCCCGTATGCACATACGTAAGAATATCCGCAGCATCGCCATCATTCATCATTGAAATATTCAAATTGTAATGCAGAAAGTCCTCAGATGGAATGG
The DNA here is from genome assembly GCA_020437755.1 of Flavobacteriales bacterium. Lineage (GTDB taxonomy): Bacteria > Bacteroidota > Bacteroidia > Flavobacteriales_D > Sanyastnellaceae > JADFAK01. Next base: position 1,094 of record JAGQVX010000088.1, on the reverse strand, counting down.
TCACCTGCGCAATAAGAACTCTATGCGATGGACCTATACCCTGTCCATTATCAATACAACTCCCCTGACCAATTGTAAACCAAGTACCGTCAAGCAATACCATGTTAACGCCAGGTTCGCTACCAAACGACGCTTCTAAAACAGGATCGTTCGCTGGGTTCTCAACTACATTCAAGGACTGACCACATTCGATTTCCGAACCCATGAAATCTTGATATCCCACCCAGCCAATAGTCAGAAAGGAGTCATAGCACAACGTCGGGACTGATTCGCATTGATCAATGGGAAGGTCATCTCCCAAGACTTGACCAAAAAAAGGCTCATTGTAGATCACGTTTCCTGAACCTCCAATAACAACAGGAGTCTCAGGCAATCCATACACAGCATAGAGAAAATCAAGTGAATCCTCAAGTTCGGCAAATATCCTGTAGGTGGTGTAGCCGGGTTTGCCATCTACTGCATATACTTCAGGATACACCTGAACGAGTTGACTGTGTCCAATTAAAACACCCAAGACGAGTGTAGTCAGACTTATGAGCTCTTTTACCCTTCCTCTCATATTCAATTCATTAATTGGTTGTATGTAGATCTCGAATGTATTCCAATTCCGATGACTATTTCTCTCAGCAGCAGTTATTCATCACCTCACCACCAGCCTCAACACCTGCACTACCTCTCCATTATGTTGATTGCTGATGCGTACCAGGTAAATGCCGGCCGAAAGGTTTTCGTTTTCAATGGTGTATTTACCCGCTTTCAAGTCGGTCAGCTCCATCACCACTTCTCCTCTGCTGTCGCACACTGCCACCGAGTGGTTTCCTGAACTCAGGTAGAGTGTGGTGAAGTTGTTCATGGGGTTGGGGTACAACTCCGCTACGGACTGACCTAAGGAAGCCACATGGTTTATCACCACGCCATCGGAGATCGACGAACAGCCATTGTCGGCAAACACCTCAACGGTGTAAACTCCATCTTGTTCCACTTCAATTACCTGGTTGGTTTCGCCGTCCAGTGGTACTCCATTCAGGTACCACTGCCATGCCGTACCGCCGGATGCTGTGAGTGTGGTACCGTCCTGGGTGATGGTGGATTCA
>JAGQVX010000087.1 GCA_020437755.1 Flavobacteriales bacterium | reverse complement strand
AGCTTGGACAAAGTGTATTTTCCCTCACAGACAATTATTCAGAAGTGAGTGTCCATGTTAACGGTTCCGTGCTCAAAGTCTTTGGCACACGTGCGATTGGCGACTTTACAATTTTTGATTGTTCAGGAAACACTGTTCAGACAGGTAATACGACGGGCAGTGAAATATCCATGGAGCCATCTGCTGCGGGAATCTACATTCTACAATTCGGAAATTACCGCGCAAGGTTTCAACGGGTGGAGTGAACCTTGCGCGCTTGTTTGAAGCACCTGGAACGCACAGTGTCGAAAACACCACGTGGTACTTCACTTTTTTCCCGATCGTTTACCCCGCTTTGAAGTTTTATGAGACCTGACCGAGCTGCCTTTGGTTTTACCCATTTGCAAATGCCACTGTTCAATGGTTATATTAAAGTAATCCAGGATTTGGTTCGTGATGAATTCTGGAACCGGATCAATATGCGTTTGCAAAGGAATGGGTCGATTGATATCAGGATGAGTCCATATTTCATGACCGCCGCTAATGCGTGAAATAGACGCACCTTGTTGGTCAAGAAATCGCCTCATATCGCTTAAGGATATGTTGCTTGCTTTGAAACGATTCATCAGGCAGGAATGGCAACTTCGGTTTTATAGGTTCTGATACTTTTGGTGTTGATTATAGAAGTCAGATCCTTATTCGAAGAAAGCAACTCAGAGAACTCCGGAGTTTGATACGTGCGTTTATTCTTGCTGCCCAGGATTTTCCATCCCAGACGAGTCAGTTCTTTGATGAGGGTGTTTTTATCCTCAGTGTGTCGGAAGAATTCCACCACGCACAGATTGAATGACTCTTTGGCTTCTTTTACAGTTTTGCCATACCCATAGACCTCAAGCGCAGGTGCGAATAGCACATAACTCCCGGAATCCTGGAATTGAACAATGTTCACATTCACGTGATATTGCGTTTCTCTGTTCTGAAAACCTGCCGAATATTGTAGATTTTGTGACATACTTAACGTGGTCTATTACAAAGATACACAATTGTATTCCCGGGGAACGGGTGTCATGGATGTTATAGAGCTTCTGTTTCAGTCGACTTTTAGTCCGCCCTATAAGTCAATATGCTTGCAACCAGGGATAAAACAGACTTGCCTTTACTAAAAAAAAAAAAAAAAAATAGGGTGGAGACTTAGTGAGCTGTGTCTTCCTTCAGCTTGTACTTCTCATGAAATGCTTTCCAGTCCCACAGGTAATTCCGCATTACTTCGTCCAGATTCTTCAGAAAAATCGGATTGGGGGTTTTCAAATTGCGGAAGTAGGGTTCCTGAAAATCGTTGAGGTCGTACTTGTGGAAAATGCCTTTTGACATAGCATAAAGCATGTTCTTGCTGGGCATGTTCACGCGCGACAAAAATTCACGGTATTCTTTCACCTTACGGGCGAATTGCTCGGGTTCCAATTCAAACACCGAAGCAAACTTGCGCACGCACAACCGAAGGACTTCCTTGTCGTGCCCGTCCTCAAAGTGATCGGGGATAAAGCTGAAATTGGCGGCCACGACAATCATCAGGAATTTGCCGTAATCTTCTGTATCCATTTCAGGAGTACGCACAAATTCAGGACTATCCTGAATGAATTCCGCTACCAGCGGCCATCCCTTCTCTACGGCCTCTAACGTGGTGTTAACGAAGATGTTAGCGACCTGATTATCCGTAAGTTTCTTCTTTCCTAAGATTCCAAACATACCGCCAAGAAAACTGTGATTCTTGCTTTCCAAAGATATAAGGCCTTGCGAGCCTTGGAAGGCATGCGCCAAATGGGCTATCAACAAAGTTTTCCACGACCCTCATTTTTCGAGCTTCCCATGGTATCTTTGCCGTGCAAATCCTACCATCCCTCATGTCATTCTATACCGCTTTCGTAAAACCCTTGCTCTTTCGAATGGATCCCGAAAGGGCCCACCACTTTGTGTTTAATTCCCTCAGTTTCTGGGGAAAAGTTCCCGGTGTCCGTCCGATTATTCGCAGTTTCTATAAATTCGAAAACCCCACGCTACACCGCACCGTTTTTGGAATCGATTTTCCCAATCCGGTGGGTCTGGCCGCCGGATTCGACAAGGATGCCCGGTTATTTAATGAACTCTCGGATTTCGGATTCGGATTCATCGAAATAGGAACGGTTACGCCGGTCGGACAACCCGGAAACGATCAACCACGGTTGTTCAGGCTGCCTCAAGATGAGGCACTGATCAATCGCATGGGGTTCAACAATGGTGGAGTCAAAGAAGCAGCTAAGCGACTTAGAAAAGACCATCCCGAAGTGATTATCGGGGGAAACATCGGCAAGAATAAAGTTACCCCCAATGAGAATGCGGTGGAGGACTACCTGAAGTGCTATGACGAACTGAAAGACCTCGTGGATTACTTTGTAGTCAACGTGAGTTCCCCCAACACACCCAATCTGCGCGAATTGCAGGAAAAAGGACCGCTGCTCGAAATCCTCAATGCCCTCCAATCTCGGAACCAACCACTGGGAAAGCCAATCCTGCTGAAAATTGCTCCGGATCTTACCAACTCGCAATTGGACGACATTGTTGAAATCGTATTGGAGTCGGGCACTGCAGGGGTCATCGCCACCAACACCACCATCGATCGATCAGGACTGACTTCCTCAACTTCTGCTGTGGAGGCAATTGGTGCAGGCGGACTGAGCGGAAAACCGGTCACCCAACGCTCCACCGAAGTGATACGTTACTTGCATGATAAGTCGCAGGGGAAATTTCCCATTATCGGCGTGGGTGGCATCGACTCAGGGGAAGATGCCCTGGAAAAACTCCGCGCCGGAGCCTCGCTGGTGCAAGTGTACACCGGATTCATCTATCAGGGGCCATCGCTTGTCCGTGACATCAACCGTTACCTGGTGAAGCATGGGCTGAACTAATTCAATGCTTTGATCATTGAGTTGAATCCTACCCGAGTAAAATCAAGCTCCACGAATTCCACACCTGAAAAGTCAACCACATGTCGAAACTGGATGAATTTTATTTGTCACATGAAGAACCTCTCCAGGGGTGCTTGCTCACGCTGCGCGGTATCATCCTCGATATGGATCCTGACATGACTCCGCATTGGAAGTACGGCGGACCGTTTTTCTACTACAAAGAGCGGATGTTCGCTTATTTGTGGGTAGAGAAGAAAACGGGCTTGCCCTATATTGGTGTGGCCCGCGGATTGTCCATTGATCACCCGCTGTTGGAACAAGGGGACCGAAAACGAATGAAGATCCTGCGTGTCAACCCCCACACCGATCTTCCTGTTGAAGGAATTCGAAAGGTTCTCAAATTAGCCATGGAGCTCTATTGATTCCGTGCGATTTAGAATTGAAACTTTAAAATGGGGAATTCAACAGGCCTCTCATTGAAACCGGCGTCTAAGCGAAGCCAAAGTCAAATTCACCCTGTAAAAATTTCACTGCACATTGTCTTCGTTTCGACAGCGTTCAACGACCGGTTATTCCGGGACTTTTTAATACGAGAAAACAGAACGATAAAACGGTTGTTTTATGCCATGAACCTTGGTTTGACGTGAAAATTCGGCGCGATAAATCGCGCCGCTGCCGATGTAATCATGAGTACTCAGTTTTGGGGCTAGCGGATCCTCTTGCCCAATCCTCTTCCTCTATCCCCTTGCACTAACCTCTTGCACTTGCACTTGCTCTTCCTCTTCCTCTAACTGTTCTTAATTCACCAATAAATCGGATTCGGAGAAACTTCCATCTTCATAGCAACAGGTTTACGCTTCATGTTCTTGTTGTTGGTAAGTTGCTCGGTCATCCTGCGATCCAACTCCTGAATGGCGCGTTCCACAGCAACGTCCCCATCCAATTCGTCGTGGTAAATCACCTCGATACACGGATATAAATCGGCAACAGTATTACCCGAAAATCGCACGCGTGGAACATGCCATCGCGTAAGAACCAGACTCTTTTGAATCGAAGCGTCGCCCAAGAAAGCGGGTGAATGATCGGTGCGACGATGCTCGATAGCTTCCACGTCGGAATTGCCGGACTCCCGGAAAGAACCTTCCAAACCCTTAAGCAGTGTATCCAGTCCTTTCAACAACTGCTCTTTGCTCTCCCAACGATTTTTTCGCATGGTCTTGTTCATGTCCTTCTCATACGGCGTGGCGCGGGTCTTAGCGCTGAGTCGGGTCCCGAATTCATTCAATGAACACTTCACCCGATCTCCTTTCTGCTTCATTTTTACCACCTCCGGAATAAGCAGGTGAGGTGCCTCTTCAAGGTGTATAATGAAGGTCCCAAAATCCGATAAAAACACCGCTGAAACCGGCTGGCGTTCGCCATCGAGCAGCTTGCCGTCGTATTCACCCCTCATAATGGCATCTCGATCATCTTCCATAAAGAAAAAGATGCGGCTGAAATGAGCATTCACGGCCGATTGAATCATCGCCGCATTGTAATCGGCAATGGAATCTCGCTCGCCACGACCCAAAAATGTACGCTCTCCTTTTTTGAGCGGAATCAATACCGTACCAACGCGCAGGTCCTCGTAAAAATGAAACCGCAGCGCAAATTGTTGTTCAGCAGTCTGGGCATTCGCCAAATGAGAAATCAGGACGAAGAAAAAGGCTATTCTCCAAAGCATGAAGCAAATGTAAAAGTGTCTTTAAGTCTGACTCCCTTCTCAGTCATCTGCAAGGTGCAGCATTCATTCACGGAATCATGTTCGAGGAAAAGTACATATTCTTCCTCAACAGCTCGCGTCAAAAATTGCCCTTTTTCTTCAAGTGTAAGTAGCGGACGGGTATCATATCCCATCACATATGGCAGAGGTATATGTCCGGTAGAAGGCAAGAGATCGGCCATGAATACAAGGGTCTTGCCTCTATATCGTATGTGCGGAATCATCATACTTTCGGTATGGCCGTCTACAAACAATACATCGAAATGGGGAAAGGCATTTTGCGCCATGCCGTCAACACCGCGTTGAATCCATTCCAGCTGACCACTCTCCTGTATCGGCAAGATGTTTTCTTTGAGGAAGGAGGCCTTTTCCCTCGGATTGGGTTCGGTAGCCCACTTCCAGTGATTTTCATTGCTCCAGAATCGGGCATTGGAAAAAGCGGGCCGCAGTGCGCCATCCGCTCGACGCTCTATCGCGCCACCGCAATGATCAAAATGCAGGTGTGTTAAAAATACGTCGGTGATGTCATTGCGGTGAAAACCAAGGGCAGCCAGGGATTTGTCGAGCGTGTCATCACCGTGCAGGTAAAAATGACTAAAGAATTTTTCGTCTTGCTTGTTGCCAATTCCGCAGTCAATCAACATCAATCTATCGCCATCTTCAATCAACAGGGAGCGCATTGCCCAGGTGCACATATTGTTATCATCGGCCGGATTCGTGCGTGTCCACAGCGATTTGGGCACGACGCCAAACATGGCACCTCCGTCAAGTTTGAAATTCCCGGTATGTATTGGATACAGTCGCATAATTCCGTTTTTCGCAAAGGTAATCAAGCGCACCCACTCACACATGAGCAAGCCCGTTTTGCCTGTATGCCGGGTGAAAAAAGGTTTTTTGCACAAGGCAAATGGTAACCGAACTACCTTGGAATCGCTACATTCGTGTCGTGGATGACCAGCAAAAAATAGTTACCCTTTCTACGGTCAACGACTACATTGGCCGACTGCTGGGCAAACGTCTGGGAGGCAAGCACTTTTGGTTGCGTGTAGAGATTGCATCCATCAAGTTTCCCCCTTCCGGACATGCCTACGTTGAACTGGTCGAAAATCAGGGTAGCGCCGTAATTGCCCGGTCCAGCGCCACGATTTGGAGGGAACCGCTGAACGCCATAAAAGAGGCACTCGGGAAAGAGTTCGAAGAAGTTCTGAAAACCGGGAGTGAGATTCTTTGTCTGGCCGAAGTCACCTATCACCCGGTCTATGGAATTAAAATGTCCATTCATGCAGTGGATCTTTCGTTTTCACTGGGCGAACTGGAACGCAAGCGTCAGGAAACCCTTGACCGACTGACAAAAGAGGGGCTGATTGGTACCAACAAGGAGTGCCCGCTTCCGCTCGTGCCACAAAAACTGATCGTGATTGCTGCTCCCGATTCTGCCGGGTATGAAGACTTTGTGAAGCAGTTGCGACACAACCAGTACGGCTACGCATTTTCCGTTCATTTACTCACCACCCTGGTGCAAGGAGAGGCTGCGAAAAGTAAGATTGCCACCAGAGTGGAGGAGGCCTACGAGCTGGAAGGGGACGCAGTAATCATTATCCGCGGTGGGGGTTCGAAACTCGATTTGGCCGTGTTCAACGAATACGATGTAGCCCGAGCTATTGCCCTGTGTCCCAAGCCCGTAATCACCGGAATCGGACACGATCAGGATGTAAGTGTGTCCGACGTGGTGGCACATTCCATGCTCAAGACCCCATCGGCAGTGGGAGCGTTTCTGGTGGAGCGACTGGCCAATTTTGAAGGCACCATACGGGAAACGTATGGACGCATTCGTATCGTGTACAAATTGGCCGTTGCCGACAAGCGAGCTCTGCTGTCCGGAGCTCGAAAAGATCTTGAAAGTCTGTCGATTAGCTATACCCGCAATCGATCTGCAGCGATTCAGCATTTGGCGAATGCCGTAGTACGCAACAGCCGCAATTGCACGCAAAATCGGGTGTTGAAACTGAAATCCGACCGGGACTCACTTAAAGCTTTGCAGAAGAGGTGCATGATGCAGGCACGCCATAAGCTGGAAGCGCACAAAAACCATTTGGCGGATGCCATGCAAACGTCATTGAGAAACCACCAGTTTAAACTGGAGCAACAAAAACGCACCCTTACGCAAAGAACCCGGACGATATTGACCATGGAGCGCAACGAATTGGTACATTTGGAACAGGTCATGAAAAGCCTTTCACCTGAGCGCACGTTGAAACGCGGATTTGGGATTGTGAAGAATCAACAAGGGCTCGTGACTGCCAAAACCGTACTCCGAAAAGGGGAAGAATTGGAAATTGAACTGTACCGCAAAAAGCTCGTTGTGGCGTATAAATCAGTGAAAAAGAATGGCTAAGAAAGCAGAGATTACCTACGAGAAAGCAGCCGAAGAGCTGGAGGAAATCCTCGAACAACTGGAGAACGAAGAAGTGTCTGTTGATGTGCTTGCCGAAAAAGTGGAACGGGCGTCTGTTTTGTTAAAAATATGCTCCGAGAAGCTGCGCAATACAGAAAAGAAGGTTGAAGAAATCATCGAGAATCTAGGACTTTGACAAGCTTCCGCCACAAGGGCAAATGTTAAAAAACACCTCGTCTGTTAACCTTCTCCAAAGCGTGTCGTCTTGAGGGCATACAGATTATTAGCTCCATCCCGGAGCGAGGTTCTAAACATATATGCCATGATAAAGAAACTATCTTTTTGGATGTTGATGGTCGGAATTTCCACAACATCATTCGCTCAAAATGCTATCGTTGATCACTTCTCCGATTACGAGGCAAACGAAAAATTTACTCGCCTACATGCCACTTCCAAAGCCTTTGAAATGGCGCTGGAGCTGGAAAGCGACAATCCTGAAGAGCAGGAATTGATTGAAGCCCTCGGGAAAATTAAAGGCATGACCGTGCTCATGACCGACAATACAGAAGAGGCGGCCGCGATGTTTAAGCAAGCTACTTCGCGTCCGGACAAGGACTATGAAGTACTTATGACAGTCGACGATAATGATGGTCATGCAGTGTTTTATGTAAGGGAAGATCGAGGTACGATTGCTGAATTGCTCGTGATTGCCCATGGTGCGAAGGAATTTGGCATCGCTACTATTTGGGGAGAAATAGACCTCAAGCAGGTCAAGAAACTTACCGATACCTTTACGGTGCAGGGAATGGAGAAGTTTGATGAAGCTAAAGCCGCTGCAACTCGTGATATCAAAGTGTATCCAAATCCTTCAACTCCGGGCTCTCCGGCTCAGATTGATATCCCTGAAAGTTTGCAAGGAGGAACCATTGAAATTCGCGACTTGAACGGAAAGCGCGTGGCCCAGGCCAAAGCACGTATGGGTAAGCAAGCCCTTCCGGTTGCCAATCTCTCTCCTGGAACCTACCTGGTAGTGCTTCAATTCGAAGGACTGTCGCTGTATAGCGAACGATTGGTGGTGGAGTAATAGAAGACAGGAACATCAACAGAAAGAAACGGGCTGCCATTTACTGGCAGCCCGTTTATATTATCTGACCACCAACCGGGTCGTTTGGCTCAGATTTCCTTGTTTTAGTAAAAGTGTGTAGAAACCAGGTAACAAATTGGAAGTGTCAATGGAATAACACTTTTCTTCGGTCCCAATCAGTGTGCCAACGGCGTTGAAAATTTCCACAGAGTCATAGACTTCATTGAGTTGCAGGGAATGGCCTCGTTCACATGGGTTGGGGTAGAGTAATACTCCATCAACGCTATTTAAGGCCGCAACCGATGCATCCGGTGATTTTGAGATTACGGCGATCGCGTTGTTGCCTGCGATGTAAATGTTACCGTTGAATTGATCGATCTGATCAACGATCCCATCCGGATCGATGGTTGGAGGAATAGCGTCGCCAATAATGGCGTTAATTTCACTGGTGAACGGTTGTAGAATGGTCTGTCCATTATCGTATGAAAAGGAATAGGCTGTTGTGCCCCTCACGAACAGAATATCGGTTTCACTACATCGAATTGCGTCGTATCCTGCACTTCCATTAAGCGAAACGGGAGAGTCAAACGACGTACTGGTGCTTCCAATTCCGAAAAACTGTTCTCCAAACAGGAGCTGAGTCTCGGAAAGGGGCATGACATAATAAAGGTCATTATCTGATTCGTACACCAATTCCCAGGTTTCGCCTTGATCAACAGACGTGTAAATGGCATTGTCAAGAATAGCATATAATTCGCCATTCATGCCTTTTTCTACTCTACGAACCTTCCCTTCCGATAGCACAGTATAACCGGCGTTGTAGTCACCATCAGGGAATTTCCTCAATACAGTGCTTAATCCGGCAAAAATGAAGCCTTCACTTTCAAAGATACTATGGCAGTAGGTTGTTGTGAAAATGGTAAAAGTTTGCCCGCCGTCAGTTGATATTCCAAACCCTCCGTTGTAGTCGTTTCCTGCATAAAGGTTTCCACTTTCCGGCGCCAATTCAAGAACAGCGCAGTGATTGTTCAATGTGCCGGTTTCAAATACTCCCTGGCTCCATGTTTGGCCCATGTCGGTTGTTCGGTAAATCCCTTCTAGCCCGCCATAATAGATTGTACCATCCGGCGCAATTTCAATGGCCGGGTCAAACGTGTTGAACTCGATTATTTCGGGATGAGGGATGTTTTCAAACGTAGTGTTTTCAAACTGTGCGCTCAAAAGTGTGGCACACATAGAGAATAATACGGTTATAGTATTTTTCATAGTTACTTTTTTTCTTGTATCCAGTTGTAAAGCGATTCTGCGGTTATTTTGCTCATGATCGTCACCATCGTAGGTACACCCGGATCCACTCCGATAGGAACCATCTTTGTTTTGGTCTTGCCTTTCTTATCGACATACTCCCGCTCTTCCCTGATGAAAAGTTTGTTGAATGGAGCGTCGAACTTGGTGAGGGCATAGACGTTTTCATGGTATGCCTCGTAAATAGTTTCGCTCCCTAAGGCCGGATTCCTGTACTCAATTCTTGCTGCTACACCTTGGAACAGATCACCCGCGGCACTCAGATCAATGGAAATAATCATATACGCCTCGGCTCCAATCGAAGTGAGGAAGGCATTTTTTTCTTCGGTGTATTTCTTTCCGGTAAGAAGTATGTGATTGTAGGGAAGAAGTCGGAATCCTGCAGGTACCGCCGAGTGGTCTCCGCCCAACCCCCAGGTAGCAGTCTTGGCCTCCATTTTGGGAGCGCTAAAATTGAGATAGGCATTCACTTTTTCAGGAGTATCAAGAAATTCATGAGGTTCTAGTAGCTCCATTCCAAGAGTGCTGAAGGCTGTCTGAATGCTGTCAATACACTGATCATAAATCAGTTGAGCCAGGGCATTTACATTATCTTTTGTCGCCTTTTGAGTAGCCCTGGTTGAAACATATCCTGAGTTGCTGAAAGTGGTGTACTCACTGTCCTTGATGTAAAAGGAAAGTAAGGCTACTTTTTTTGGTACTTGATAGTCTTCTTCAGTGCAGTGCCCCTTTCTAATTTGCCAATTGCGTATTTCGTTTCTCCCAGGAGGCGCTTGGATCACCTTCGCAAGCTTTTTTGGATTTTGCAGGAGTTCTGCTAATTTTTCATTTTGCCCGTAGCCATTCCATGTGATGGCTATAAGCACTACCATTAAAATTGTGTTTTTCATGTTGACCCGTTTATGCCATTCGGCAAATAATAGGGCAAACCTAGCAATGGGCTTGAGGCCCGGAATACGTGATAATTCGTAATTGGCTACGGGATTTCCCGTAATTAGGGCTTGACCAAACCACTTTTATAGGCAAACCGGATAATTCCGGCTACATTACTCACATCCAATTTGCGCATTATATTGGTGCGATGAGTATCAACGGTCCGGGGTGATATGTGGATCTTTTCGCCTATTTGTTTGTTGCTCAACCCATCGCTCAACAGCGTGATAATTTCAATCTCTCGGCTCGTTAAATCGTATTGCCGGTAGAAGGAAGTACCAACCGTTGAATCGGCCAATGCAGTCACAACGTCAATTGGGAAATATGTCCTCCCCTCCACAATTTGCCGTATTGCGAGCTCCAATTCATCCTTATCAATCGTTTTCAAAAAATACCCCGACGCACCGAGGGTTACAAAACTTTTGATAAGAGCGTGTTCGTCGTGCATGGTAAGTATGGCAAATTTTTGCCCGGGGTGATTGGCCACAATAGCCTTGGCGGTTTCTATTCCGTCAAGAACCGGCATGTCTATATCGAGAATGACCAAGTCGACCGAACGAATTTGTAGATAGCGCAATACTTCCTGTCCATTCTGGAAGGTTGCAACCACTTCCATATCCGAAGCATCTTGAAGCATGGTACTAATCCCCTCCGTGATCAAGGCGTGGTCGTCGGCTAGAATGATTTCAATCATACAACGGAGTTTTTATAGTAACACAGGTACCGCTATTTGGCTTTGTTTCAATGTCAATTTCGCCTTGGATGCTTTCAACACGTGAGTGCAAATTGATCAGTCCAATTCCGGTTTTCTCTTTCTGATCGTTAAACCCTATGCCATCGTCTTCACAACGCAAAATAACTGACTGATCTTTAAACACAAGCTGGAAGTCAACTTGTTTAGCTTGGCTGTGTTTAATAATGTTTTGGATAAGTTCCTGTGCAATACGATACAAGGCAATTTTAACCGGTATTTGTACATTCTTTTCCGTTCCAAAAGAATCGAATACATAGCTGATGTTATCCGTCAGACTGTCTCTAAGCATACCTTCAATAGCTGCTGAAAGCCCCACCGCAGACAAAGACTTTGGCATCATTTGATGAGAAATATTCCTGGTTTCTGATGCTACTGCTTGTATCGAGTTTAGTACATTTTCCCCATCAATAGAATCATTAGTTATCAGGTTCCGTACAGCCATCTTGATGCTACTCAACTGCTGGCCAATTCCGTCGTGCAAGTCCTTGGCGATCCTGCTTCTTTCTTCTTCCTGGGCTGTGATAACGGCCGCTATTTGTTCTTGCTTGTGTTGAATTTGAATTTCATTCTGCTTACGAATCGATTTTTGTCTCGAACGCTGAAGCAGGACAAGGAGCAAAAGGAATACAATGAATGAAGCCAGAATAGTATAAATGATGACCCTGTTTCGGTAATCCAACTCTTGCTGTTGCTCGGTCAATGCGAGTTCCTTTTCTGCTGTTTCATACAGTATCTGAAACCTGGACACATGCTCCAGATTGCGATCATTTACGTACGTTTGATATAATTCCAGACATCTGCTCAGTGTATGATAGGCTGCCGGGTAATCTTGCATTAAAACCTGTGTTCGTGCCACTTTACCCAGGGCATGTATAAGCTGATCGTAGTTGTGTTCCCTCTCAAAATACTCAACAGCTTTCATTGCTGTATCAAGCGCGGCTTCATAGTTTCGAAGCGAGTCAAGTAGAACTGATTGTTTGATATTCGCAAAGGCTATTCGATTGTCATCATGATAGAGAAATGCGAAGTACTTCGAAGAATCAATCATGTCAATGGCAGCGGCATAATCTCCTTGTTGAGTTTTGAATCCTGACCACACACTAAGCGTGTTTGCCACACTCTGCAGATCTCCTGCTCTACGTGCAAGAACAATTGAAGTATCAAGGTGGGACTCAATTCCAACTATTGCCGCACGCCTGACTTCCTGATCAGAACTGTCCAGGTCCTGGCGTTGATACTCCATTAGCAATGCACCAATGTTGTGATGCATTTTAGCTTTTAGCAAATTGCTGCTCGAATCTTCATGCAATACGGAATAATATATATCCAGCGCTCGCTCAACCTGTTTTTTAAAATAGACCAGATTGCCAATATACGCTTCAAGGAAAGTGCTTGAACGAGATTGTTTCAATCGGTCAAAAAGCATTTTCGAAGCCACAAATTTCTCAAGGGCCGACTCGTACTGATGCGAAAAGTATGGCTCGTGAGCTTCGATGAAAAAAAGAAGCGCAGAATCCAAAGCTGTCGAAGTTGATCGAAACGAATGGAGTACCTCAAGAAGGCTGTCTCTTTCGTCGACGAAGTCAAATTTATATGCTAAATGTATATCTCGAATGAGTTTACGCTGGAACGTGCTGGTATCCAGAGGGTAGTCCTGAGAAAACAGGTGGTACGAGAACTCCAATGCTCTATTCTGACCAACCATTCGAGGACAGATGGAAATTGTGAAGGCAACCGACAAAGTCAATACAAATCTCTGGAAAAGCATCTTTCGCAAGATAAAAACAAAAGATCCAGACTACAATTGTGAGGGAGATATGCCCCCGATATTCCTTGCGACCTGGCAAACGGCTCTGTGACAAAAAACACGACGAGGCACGTCGAATCACACTATCTTTGCACCATGTTTGGAAAAGGTTCAAAGCTGTATTCAATCCTGAACTACCGGTGCCCCAAGTGTCACGAAGGTAAAATGTTCAAGAATCCCAACCCGTACGAAATTTCCGATCTCACAAAAATGCACGACAGTTGTGAGGTGTGTGGAGAGTCATTCCTTCGTGAGCCGGGATTCTACTTCGGAGCAGCGTATGTGAGTTACGCGCTTACAGTTGCCCTCTGGGTGGCAGTGCTGGTTGCCCTCTTGTGTTTCGACTGGTGGGGCCTGATTGAATTCAGTTTCTTCGAAAATCCACTTACCTTTTTCATCAGTGGGCTGGCAACACTAGTCATCGGGTTGCCCATATTGTACCGACTATCACGTAGCATTTGGATCAATTTCTTCGTGAAGTATGATCCTCATGCCAAAGAAAGTGCGCAAGCCGGCACGGCGAAAGAACAGCCACAGGCTTGAGAAGCAAAGCTGTTTAATTGATGACCAACCGGGCACTTGTGCATTGGGTCTATCATTGGACAGGATTGATTGGTCATTATCAGATTAATCCCAATCAGTCCAACATCCCTTCCGGGAATTAGTCAAATTCCTGCATCTCCACCAAACGCTTGTACATACCGCCGGCGCTCATGAGTTCCTGGTGCGTTCCGGTTTCCAGAATTTGTCCCTGATCAATCACCACAATGCGGTCGGCATTTTGAATGGTGCTCAAACGATGTGCAATAACTAGCGAGGTGCGGTTCTCCATAAGATTATTGATGGCCTGCTGAACGAGCTTCTCACTGTGGGTATCCAGCGCGGATGTAGCCTCGTCAAGAATCAAAATAGGAGGGTTTTTGTATACAGCACGAGCGATGCTCAACCGTTGCTTTTGGCCGCCGCTCAGCTTGTTGCCTGAGTCTCCAATGTTGAACTCAAATTTGCCGTCAAGCTGATCAATAAACTCCCACGCATTGGCCACCTGGGCGGCACGCATCATCTCATCGGCCTTTGGGGCGTCAGATCCAAGCGTAATGTTGCTTCCTACGGAATCATTGAACAATATGGACTCCTGTGTCACAATGCCCATCAATGACCGGAGATCATGAAGATCTACCCGCGCAATAGGAACGCCGTCAATCGTCACTTCACCGCTGCTCACATTATAGAAACGAGCTACCAGATTGGCCAGCGTCGATTTTCCACCGCCCGACGGACCCACCAGCGCTACAGTCTCTCCCTTGCGAATCGTGAGAGAGACATCCTTAATTACTTGCTTGTCTTCGTAAGCAAAGCCTACATTGTGCAGTTCAATGGCCTGTTCAAAGTCGGGCTTGCGCACAGCATCCGGATGGTTGGCAACGTCAATGGGGGCATGCAGAATTTCATTGATGCGATCTACAGAAGCCGCCCCTTTGTTGATTTTGAATATCGCATCCGACAAAGCCCGGGCCGGGGGTATGATCTGCGAGAAAATGACCAGGTAGGTGATGAACAGACTGCCATCCATGGTAGATTGATCACCAAGCACAATAGATCCACCGATATACAACAAAATGCAGATGACCACCAGCGAGACAAACTCACTCATCGGCGAACTCAGGTACTCCCGCTTATACAGCTTGTTCATCAGTCGAAAGTAGCTTTCATTGTGGTCGTCAAACTTCTGATTAAACGCCTTCTCTCCGTTGAATGCCTTGATGACCCGAATACCTCCCAGGGTTTCTTCAATCACGGAAATCAGTTCGCCGAGTTTGTCCTTTCCGTGCTTGGCGGCATGCTTCAACGACTTGGCAATTCTACTGATCAGGAATCCTGAAATAGGAAGGAAAATCAAGGCAAACAAAGTAAGCTCCCAACTCATAATAAATAGGGTAGCCAGGTAGAAAACGATCATAATAGGAGCCTTGAACATGACCTCGATCGTTCCAATTACAGAGAACTCTACCTCCATTAAGTCGTTGGTCATACGCGAGATAATGTCTCCTTTCCGCTCATTGGAAAAGTACCCCAGAGATAGTTTGGTGATATGCTCATACACGCGTTTGCGCAGATCACGTGCCACCCCTGTGCGGATCACGGCGATATTGCGCAAGGAAACATAAAATACCAAATTCTTGATCAACGCCAGCACCACCGTGGCCAGACAGATATAGGCCAGCGCCCTCACAGCACCCCCGTCACTTACCATGACATCCATTTGATAACAGAACCACTGATAGTAATAATCAAAGAAGCCGAGGTCATCAGCCGGTGGTTGAGGATTTTCAGCGCCAGTCTGGAAAATAACCCGCAAAAGCGGAATCAATGCTCCAAAAGTGAAAAGCGATAAAACGGCATTCAGGATCGAAAACACAGCCGAACCGAGCAGATTGATTCTGTAGTTTCGGGTGTAGGCAAAAATCTCCCAGAATTTCTTCATGCTATGCGTGTGCCGGCGTAATTCCGGTGTAATTGTGAGGTGTGATTTGCTTCAATTCAGCTTTGATCGCTTCCGACACGTCCAGTCCGTCGATAAATGTTGCGATGGATTCGCGCGTTATAGCGCTGTTGGTGCGTGTTAGGGCTTTCAGTGCTTCGTACGGCGAGGGGTAGTTCTCCCGGCGTAGAATCGTTTGTATGGCTTCGGCAACCACCGCCCAGTTACGTTCAAGATCCTCCCGGATGCGATCCTCGTTCAATAGAAGCTTACCCAATCCTTTCTCAAGCGACTTCAATCCAATCAGCATGTGTCCCACAGGAACCCCAACATTGCGCAAAACCGTCGAATCGGTGAGGTCGCGTTGAAGTCGGCTGATGGGGAGCTTGGCCGCCAGGTGCTCAAGCAGCGCATTAGCTATACCCAGATTGCCTTCACTATTCTCAAAATCAATAGGGTTAACCTTGTGAGGCATTGCGGAAGACCCCACTTCTCCGGCTTTAAT